>DATHSX010000143.1:0-12840 GCA_035463935.1 Acidimicrobiia bacterium
GTGGACGCAGTCCGTTCACCGACCCATAGCCGGAACTTCTCCTCGGTGGCCCACGGACCGTACCCCATGTACGTCCAAACGCTCTCTTTGGCCTCATCGCCGTGAGTAGGCGGGTAGAGAGCCCCGGCGTCCTCGGGGCGCGGAACGCGCAACAGCACGCTCTGGCCGCTCAGGGTGATCGGGCGCAGCGAGGCGGGGGTGTCGACCGCAGGAACGATTTCCCCGCGAGGAAGTTGGGACACAGGCGGGCCGTCGATCGTCAGCGGCTCTGGAGGGCGTCCAGCGCTACGGCCATCGAGGCGGCCACTGGGAAGTCGAGCCGCGGGTCGGCAACCGTGATCACGTAGCGGTCTCGGATCGACTTCTTCCGTTCACTGGTCATCACCACCTGGCCGGTGGCCTGATCAACGAAGTCGAAATGGAATACGAAGGGGATCCACACCTCACCAACGACCGGCAGGAAGTCCCAGACTCGTCTGAGGATCGCGATGGCTGGTCGTCGTTCCTGGCCCCGGGCCGTGACTCCGTTATAGGACAGCTGCCAGGTGGAGCGGAGCAAGCTGGCGGCGAATTCCTTCTTGAACCAGCCCACCGGCCGGCCGTCGGCATCGAAGACGTCATGCTCGGCCCTGACATCGAGACCTTGCCGGGCCTTGAAGGAGAACAGCTTCTGCGACTTGGTGGCATCGGTGTAGAAGTTCACCTCTTCCTTGAAGGACATCCGCTTCTGCTGGGCAAATGCCAGCAACCGTCCCTCGCTCCCGTCGGCGTTGGCAGCAACCACCTCGTACCGGTTGACCATGACCGTGATGTGTTGTTTGACGAAGAAGGTGGGAACGTGAGCAGGCATGGTCACTGCGGGCTTCCTCCATCGGCGGTAGAAGGTTGTCAGTATGGTCGAAGAGTCGCTCGCCGGGAGAAGGGGATTTCGACCAAGACTGGACCGGCGGGCTCTCCACCACCAACCCGGAGCGCCCATACCTCCGCCGCGTTACCCTCGCCTGCGATGCTCCCGACCGATCGGTGCCTGGAACTGATTCGTAGCCATGGGCTGGGCCTGGCCGATGCAGCCGAGGGCGTCCTTGACATCCAGGTCGTGAAGTGTCCAGGGTGGACCGTGGCCGACCTGGTATGGCACCTACGTGCAGTTCACTACTTCTGGGGATCGATCGTCGACGGACTGCTAGATGACCCGGAGGCGGTCCCCGCCCTGGAGCGTCCCCCCGACCACAACCGGCTCCTCGCCGATTACCGGGAGGGGGTCGAATGGCTGGTCGGGGTCCTCGGCCGGCACGACCAGACCGCCCCGGTATGGACCTGGTCCCACCAGAAGAATGTCGCCTTCGTTACCCGTCACCAGGTGCAGGAGGCAGCCGTGCACCGGTGGGACGCGGAGACCGCCGCGGGGAGGCTGTTCACGATCGAACCAGATGCGGCTGCGGATTCGATCGACGAGTTCCTGGAGCATTCCACCCCCGGCCGCTTCCGGGACGCCGCTCCTTTGGCGGGATCGATCCATCTCCATGCCACCGACGCTGATGGAGAATGGCTGATTAAGGAAAGCTCGGACCGCACGTTGCTGATCACCAACGGCCATGAAGCGGCGGATGCCACCTTGCGCGCAACTGCCTCTGACCTGTTGTTGATGCTGTATCGCCGGGAAGGAACCAACCGCGGCGAGATCAACGGCGACTCCCGGATCATCGACCGTTTCCTGGCCAGGACGAATCTGGATTAGGGCGTCTCGTCGGCTCCCAGCCGGGCGCTCCTCAGTCCAAAGCTCGTTCGTACACCGTTGAGGTTGAAACCACCTGGTAGCCGAGGCTTGAGTAGAGGTGGAAGGCTCCGGTGGGGTTCTCGGTGTGGACTCCCAGACCCACCTCCTCCATTCCCCGGTCTCGCAGCGCACGCATGCCGGCACAGATCAAGGCCCGCGCCACCCCCTGGCCGCGCCACTCCTTGATGGTGGAGATGTTCTCGGTGTAGCCCCGCAGCCTGCCATATTCTGCGTTCTCGTTGGGATCGATGAACGAGCGGACCTGGCCGACCACTCGGTCCCCCTCCCAAGCGACGCGCCATAAGGTCGGGTCGGTATGGGGACGGTCGAGAAAGGCCTCCCAGTCGGATTCGAGTTGTTCGTGCGACCCCCAGTGGTCCCGGAAGGCCTCGACGTCTGCCTCCCAGATAGCGCGCAAATCGGTTGATCGCACCGGCCGGATCTCGAGACCTTCGGGCAACGAGGCATCCGGCAACTCGTAAAGAATGCTGCGGGCCATCTCTGCTCCGTAGGTGACCGGAACGAAGGCGTTCGCTTCCAGCAGGGCCTTGGTCGCCAACTCGCCCCCCTGGGCCGAAGCCCGGAAGACCTTCCGGTCGGAGTCGTGAGCGGTGGAGATCGCCCTCAGCCGGTCCAGGTCCCACTCCAGGATGGCCTGGCCGATCCCTTGCCTCCGCCATGCCGGGTCGAGAAAGCAGAACGAGACATAGGTGTACTGGCCATCGTCCTGCTTCTCCCACCACACCCGCGAGTAACCGACCGGCACCCCGCTGATTTCGGCGAAAACCATGTCCCGGTAAGGGTCCGAATTGTGCAGGTGCCGGTACCCGGCGGCGATGTTCTCAACACTGTCGGACCGCTCGACCCCATCCGCCTGCTTGGTGGCATTGATGATCCTGGCCATGTGCGGATAGTCGCCTTGACCCCTGAAACCGCGGAAGCTCAGCCCCGGGATCTCGGGAGGATGGGGCACCGTAAGGGCTGGAGACAACACCCGGGGAACATACCGCCTCGCGCTGCGATGCGGGGAGGAATTATCCGGGGAGTACCCAGGTCAAGCCTGCTGACAGCTGATCCCGCCAGGCCTCCCAGGTATGGCCATCGTGGCTCTCCGCGTACTTCACGGCGAGGCCCGCCCGCTGCAGTCGCTGCGCCATGTACCGGTTTTCACCGATCATTCGCTCATATGTGCCGCACGACAGGAACACCCGCCGGGGCAGGACGGACGGCTCCAACCGGTGCAGGAGATCTGCGATCGGTCCCAGAATGGCCTGCGCCGCACCCCATCCCGGAGTCTGGGCAAAGGTCCCGGAGAGGAGGAGAAGTCCGGTGAATGACCCAGGTCGGCGCCAGGCGGTGTGCAGCGCAGCCACGGCCCCCAGACTCGCCCCCATCACCACGCGAGTGCTCGAGATGGGATAGTCGGCGGCGATCCGGGGCAGTGCCTCCTCGACCACAAAACCGGCATGATCCTCACTGGCCGCGTACTCGTGCAGGCGGTCCCCGGGCCAGGAGAAGGCTGCCACCAGTGGGGGAATCACCCCCCAGGCGATCAGGTTGTCGAGTACCAGCGCCATCGAGCCGAAAGTCAGAAAGTCGCCCCCATCGTGGACGAAGACCAGGGGATAAGAGCTCGATCGCTGAAAGCCGTGGGGCAGGTAAATGGTGATCTTGCGCTCTCCCCCCAACCGGGAACCGACGAAAAGATCTTCGAACGAGCCGGTGGGTGTGCCTTCGTGGACCTCGGCGAAATCGGGCACGGTGTACCCGAAGGCACGGCACACGGAGTTGGTGCCAAAAGGGTTGTGGGTGACGAGCGGGTTCAACGGATCGTTGATCCACTCTGCGTGATGGTCCCGCTGCACTTCGAGCTTGTACTCGATGCGGGCGCCGTCCGGCAACGCCAACTCCAGTCCCCAGACATCGTGGCCGTTGACCTTGACGAAGTGGTGGGTTCCGGGAAAGCCGGCAATCATCGGTTTTAAGGCCACCGCGTCCGCAGCACCGCGAAAGACGAAGGTGGCCCGCCCGGGTTCGACGACAGGGAACGATCTCTCCCCGAGGTAACGGTCGATCACGGCCGGGTCGGCCTTCTCCAGGTCGAGGAGGACGTCCGGCTTCACCATCCTCAGACCGTCCGCACGTGAGCGATCTCGCCGACCCGGGTGAGGATGGAGCGCAACTCGTCGTAGTCGGGGTGCCGCATCCGGATCCAGGCGTTGGCCATGTACCCGGCTTCGACCGGCTGGGTCGGAGTTCCCGGCGAAGGCAAGTGGTAGTCGATTATCAGTTCCCCGTAGAGGCGATGCACCTCGTCCAGTCCGTCATAACCCGCGATGACCCCGTCCCGGTCGGGCCGGAGGGCGATGATGCCGGCTGAATAGCGTCGCGAAGGCACCGCCGACCGGCGCCCGTGGCCGATCGCCATGGCCCACTCCCGATAGACATCCATGTCGTTGGCGGCGCAGTAAAGGTCCCAGGCGCCGACGCCGGGAGGGCGACAGGCAATCTCGGAGAACTTGAGGCCCCTGGGCCCGAAGAACCATTCCATGTGGGTGGCCGACGTCCCGATCCCGAGGGTGGGAATCACCCGCCGGCCCATCGCCTTGACCTCGTCATAACCGGGGGAGTCGATTCGATTGGTGGTGATGAAGACCGGCGAAATCCAGCGGGTCCTCATCGCCTCCAACACGTTCGGGTAGTAGTGGGAGATGAACTCGTGAGCAACCTCGCCGTTGATCGTGATGGTGTCGTAAAAGGCCTCGTGACCCTCGATGAACTCCTCGACCGCCACCGAGTTGCCATGCTGAAACCCGAGCCCGGGGATGGCCGCCTCCAACTCGGTGTCGTTGTCGACCTTCAGCGTTCCCGCGGCGCCGGCCCCGCTGCGGGGCTTGACGATCAGGGGGTAGCCGACGGCCCGGGCGAAGGCGCGAAGCTGCTCGGCGTCGGTGGCGCCGGCCGACTGGGCGCACGGGATGCCGGCCTTGCGCAGTGCTTCCTTCATCGCCGGTTTGTCCCGGCACAACCAGGCGGTCCGTACCGACGTACCGGGAATGCCACACCTCTCCCGAACCGCGGCCGCCGCCTCCACGTGGGCCTCAATGGTCGCCTCCAAGCGATCCACCCAGATCCGAGACTGGACGAAACGGACTGCCGCCTCGAGGGAATCGACGTCGACCACCGAACGGACCTGTTCGTAATGGGTGAGCCACTCCCCGACGTCGGGGTCGAGCCAGTCCCGAGGCCGTTCGCCAATCCCGAGAACGGTGGCTCCGACCTCGGCCAGACCCCGGACGAATTGCTTCTGGTACAGCGGGAAGCTGGGTTCGATGAAGATGACATTCATGGGCCGGGAGCCTCGGTCAGGCGTCGGTAAAGATCGTCATACTCGCCGCCCCGCCTCTCCCACGAATTGTCCTCCGCCATTCCATTGCGTTGCAGCCTTCGCCATTCCTCCCGTTGGGGGAAGACCGCCAGGGCCTGGTCGAGAGCCCACGCCAGACCATCCTCGGTGTAGTGATCGAAGACGAATCCGGTTCCCTCGCCGGTGGAGGGATCGTAGTGCCTCACGGTATCGGCCAGGCCTCCGGTGCGCCTCACCACCGGCGGAGTCCCATAGGAGAGGCTGTACATCTGGTTGAGGCCGGAAGGCTCATAGCGGGAAGGCATCAAGAAGACATCCGCCCCTCCCTCGATCAGGTGGGCGAGTGGTTCGTCGTAACCCTCCCGGTAAAGGACTTTCTCCGGGAAAGCGGCGGCCAGCCAGCGGAATGCCTCCTGATATTTCTCCTCGCCCGAGCCGAGGGCCGCCAGGCGAACCCGGTCTTCGGCCAGCAGGCGGGCCAGCGGGCGGATCATCAGTTCGATCCCCTTTTGGGCGGTCAGGCGGGATATCACTCCAACCAGAAGGAGGTCGGAACGGGGATCGAGACTCCCCCGCTCCAGGAGCGCCACCTTGTTGAAATGCTTGTCATCGAGGCTGTGCACGGAGTAGTTCGCCTGCAGGTGACGATCGGTGCGAGGGTCCCAGACCGCGGTGTCGATACCGTTGAGGATCCCGACGAGATCGTGGGCGCGGCGGCGGAGAAGGCCGTCGAGACCCAGCCCGCGCTCGGGTGTCTGGATCTCCCAGGCGTAGGTTGGGGAGACCGTCGTGATGGCGTCGGCGTACATCAAGGCGTGCTCGAGGAAGTTGATGCGGCCCTGATGGAGATGGTCCTGGTGGAGCAGATACTGCTGATCGCGCAGGCCGATGTCGTCGGCGATGCTCGCCGGAAACACGCCCTGATAGCCGAGATTGTGGATGGTGAAGACACTGCGGGTGGATCCGAAGAGCGGGTCGGGCCCGTAGGCACTGCGCAGCAGAAGAGGCAGGAACCCCGTCTGCCAATCGTTGGCGTGGGCGATGGCCGGTGCCCATCCCCGGCGCCGGCACAACTCGAGGGCGGCCCAGGTGAGCAGAAGGAAACGCCGGTGTTCGTCGGAATCATTTGTGTAGATCGACGGCCGGTCGTAGAAGGGCGGGAAGTCGACAAACCAGGTGCGGCCATCGTCGGCCAGCCAGGCCCCAAAGGAAAGGCCCAGAGCCTCGATCGGGATCGAGTCGAACACCAGGTGGAGTCGATAGGCCCCGCGGACCGCCGCGTAAAGCGGAGTCACCACCGTCACGTCGTGACCGATGGCCTGCAGGCACGAGGGCAGAGCCCCCGCAACGTCCCCGAGGCCCCCGGTCTTGGAATAGGGCGCCACCTCGGCCGACACAAACAGCACCTGCACCCGTTTGATTCTTCCATGTCCCCAACCAGGGCGAGGGGGGGGCCCGACAGCTAGCGTCCCCCTGGTGCCGGATGTGGTGTTTGTTGCGCCCTACTTCCTCCCCACGACCTCCCGCTTCCTCGCCGCCGCGGCCCACCAACCGGGCGTTCGCCTTGGTCTGATAAGCCATGACCCGCAGGAGCGGTTGCCCGGGGGGCTGGCCAGCCAACTCGCCGCCCATTACCGCGTTGATGATGCCCTCGACCCCCACCAGCTGCGCCCGGCCGTGGCGGCGGTCGGCCGCCAGCTCGGTTCGCTCGACCGCCTGCTCGGCCCCCTCGAGGAGCTGCAAGTGCCGCTGGCCGAGGTGAGGGAAGCGCTCGGCATTCCCGGCATCTCGGTGGATACCGCCCGCAACTTCCGGGACAAAGATCGGATGAAGCGAATCCTGAACCAACGCGGGCTCCCCTGTGCGCGTCATCGGCTGGTGGGATCGGCCGCGGAGGCCCGGGAATTCATCAACGCCAGCGGGCTCCCGGTGGTGGCCAAGCCTCCGGCCGGATCGGGGAGCCGTAACACCTTCCGTCTCAATACCGAGGATCAGGTGCGCGACTGGCTCCAATGGTTCCCGCCCGTCCCAGGGCGGCCGACCCTCCTGGAGGAGTTCGTGGTCGGTCAGGAGCATGCCTTCGACTGCGTATTCGTGCGCGGACGACCGGTGTGGTGGAGCATCACCCGCTATCACCCTTCGCCGCTGGAGGTCATGGAGACCCCTTGGATCCAGTGGGCGGTGATCCTTCCCCGGGACATCTCCGGTCCCGAGTTCGAAGGGATCCGGCAGGCGGGCCCGGAGGCGATCACCGCCCTCGGCCTGCAAACCGGGCTCGTTCACATGGAGTGGTTCCGCAGACCGGATGGTTCGGTGGCGATCTCCGAGGCAGCGGTGCGGCCCCCGGGGGCGCAGTTCTCCAGTCTGATCTCCTACGCCCACGACTTCGACCTCTACTCGGCCTGGGCCCGTCTGATGATCTATGAGGAGTTCGATCCTCCGGAGCGACTGTTCGCGGTGGGTGCCGCCTACCTCCGCGGACACGGCGAGGGCCGGGTGGCTTCCATCCGGGGACTGCGCGACGCTCAGCGCGAGGCCGCCGGCATGGTCATGGAGGTGAAGCTGCCGGAGGAGGGCCAATCATCAACCGGGCACTACGAGGGGGAGGGTTACGTGATCGTGCGGCACCCGGACACCGCCCGGGTGGAAGAAGCCGTGACCGCCATCATCAACCATGTCCGCGTGGAGCTGAGGTGAACGTTCTCTTCCTGTCCCCCGGCTTCCCGACCGAGATGACCGACTTCGTGCGGGGCCTGTCCGAGGTTGGTGCGACGGTGATCGGCCTGGGCGATCAACCCCAACACGCCCTGCCAGCGAAAGCGCGGGAAGCTCTGGCCGCCTATTACCAGGTCAGCTTCTCAGATCACGATTCGGTGCTGGGCACCGCCGCCGCCATCGCCGAGCGGGTGCGGGTGGACCGAGTCGAGTCGCTTTGGGAGCCGCTGGTGATCCTGGCCGCCCGGATCCGCCAGATGCTGGGTCTCCCGGGCATGACCGAGGTCGAAACCGTCCCCTTCCGCGATAAGGAGGCGATGAAGCAGGTGCTCGACGCCGCCGGTATCAGAACCCCCCATCACTACCGGGCCCGGAGGGCCGAGGAGGTGCGGCGGGCGCTCGACCGCGTCGGCTATCCCGCCATCATCAAGCCGATCGCCGGGGCGGGCTCGGCCGACACCTACCGGGTCAACGACGGCGCACAGCTGGATGCCTTGCTGCCGGCCCTGCGCCACGTCGACGAGGTCAGCGTCGAGGAGTTCGTCGAAGGCGAGGAGTTCACCTTCGACACCATCTGCGCAGGAGGCCGGGTGCTGTTCTACAACATCTGCTGGTACCGGCCGCGTCCCCTGATCGGCCGTAACAACGAGTGGATCTCCCAGCAGACCGTCGTGCTCCGCAATCCCGATGCCGGGTACCTCGCGCCCGGGCGGGAGATGGGTCGGAATGTGCTGGGAGCCATGAATTTCCGCGACGGCTTTTCGCACATGGAGTGGTACCTCCGCGAAGACGGCGAGGCGGTCTTCGGGGAGATCGGGGCCCGCCCCCCGGGGGGTCGCACCGTCGACGCCATGAACTTCGCTTCCGACATCGACTTGTTCCGGGGCTGGGCCGAGGCCATGGCGCATGGCCGGATCAGTCAGCCGCTCGAGCGCAAGTACAACTGTGCGACCGTGTTCAAACGGGCGATCGGCGACGGCCGCATCCAGCGTTACGAGGGCCTGGACCGCCTCCTGGCCGAGTTCGCCCCTTATGTGGTGACGGTGGAGCTCAATCCCATCGGTGCTCCGCGTCGCAACTGGAAGCAGCAGCTGGTCGGCGATGGGATGGTGGTGGTGAGGCATCCCGATCTCGAGAGCTGCGTCGCCATCGCCGACCGCTTCGGAACCGACCTGCAAATTCACGCCTCCTGACACCGCCCATAAGCTCCACCCGATGACGGCACGAGAGAGGCGCGGGGGCCGCGGGCGCCTGCTCGGGGTGGATGCGGCCCGGGCCCTCGCTCTGATCGGGATGATGGCGGTCCACCTGCTTCCCGGTTCCGGCCCTGACGGTTCGGTCTCTACGGCCTATCTGATTGCCAGCGGACGGGCGTCCGCCCTGTTTGCCGTTCTGGCCGGCGTCGGTCTGGCGCTGGCCAACGGAGGAGCCTCGATCCCGACCGGTCGGGCGTGGGCCGGGGCGGCGGCCGGCACGGTGGGTCGCGCCGTCATCATCGGGCTGATTGGCCTCTTCCTGGGCGACCTCGACTCCGGGGTAGCGGTGATTCTGGTGAACTACGGGTTTCTCTTTCTCATCGGGGCCATCCTGATCGGTCTGCGCCCCCGGACGGCGGCGGTTCTGTCGTTGTTGTGGGTGATCTGCGCACCCCTCGTGAGCCACTGGCTCCGCCAGCGTCTCCCTTCACCCTCTTTCGACGTCCCCGGTGTAACGGAGCTGGGAGAACCGGTTTGGTTTCTGCGCGAGGTCTTCATCACGGGCTACTACCCGGTACTCACCTGGATTGGCTACTTGCTGGTGGGTCTGGCCGTCGGCCGCCTGGCCCTGGCCTCCCACCGGGTGGCGGCCGCCCTGCTGGCCGGTGGTCTGGGGCTGGCCGTGGGCGCCCGCCTGCTGTCGGGTCTTCTCCTGGATCGCCTAGGCGGGCGGGCCGCGGTCGGCGAACTCCCAGTTCAGTTCTACGGGACCACCCCCACCGACAGCTGGTGGTACCTGGCGGTGGCGACCCCCCATTCGGGTACTCCGCTTGATCTTCTGCACACGGCTGGCAGCGCCGTGGCCGTCCTGGGTGGGTGCCTGCTTCTTGCCTCGATCGGCCGGTACGCCATTGCCTGGCTGGCCGGCGCCGGGGGGATGACCTTGAGTCTTTACACCGCGCACGTGCTGGCGTTGACCGCCGGTTGGGGTTTGGATGATCGCCCGCTGCTGCTGGTCATTCACGCCGCCCTGGCCCTGGTGATCGGGCTGGTGTGGCGGACCCTGGTCGGGCGCGGTCCGCTGGAGACCGTGGTCGCCGACTTCGCGTCCGTGCTAAGGCGGGCGTTGGTGCCGTCGGAGTTGCCTACGGCCAGAGCGGGCTGATCGCTCGAGCCAGGAGGTCGGCGACGTCGCCCAGAGGGTGGTGCCCTTCGCGCACGACCTCGCGCCCTCCCACTACGACGGTGTGGATGTCGGCGGCGGTAGCCGCCATGATCACCTGGTCGGGACTGGAGCCTGCGGTCCGGGGCGTGCGCAGGTCGATCGCCACCAGATCGCAGGGCGATCCCCCGCGGATCCGACCGCCGCCGGCCCAGCCGAGGGCCTCATGGCCGTTGCTGGTAGCGAATCGCAGCAGCCGGGCCGGCGAAAAGATACCGCGGGCATTCTCTCGCAAGCGTTGGTTCATCTCGGTGCCCCGCATCTCCTCAAAGGCATCGATGGTGGAGTGCTGGTCGGTCCCTAACGAGAGGTCGATCCCGGCCCGGTCGAGGGCCAAGCCGGGATCGATCCCGTCGCCCAGGTCGCGCTCGGTGGTAGGGCACAGGCAGACGCCCGTATCGGACGATGCCAACATGGCGATGTCGGCCGGCTCGACGTGAGTGGCGTGGATCGCCGTCGTGTGGCGACCGAGCACACCTTCCCGAGCGAGCAGTGCGGTCGGGGTCACACCGTAGATCGCCAGGCATTCACCGTTCTCGGGTGATTGCTCCGAGACATGCACATGCAGCGGCCTGTCCGCGCCGGCGGCGGCCACCGTGGCCATCGCCTCGGCCGGAACTGCTCGTACCGAGTGGATCGCCGGTCCCGCCCGGGTGTTGGGGTCCTCCCTGAACTCCGAGAACCGCGCCGCCCAGGCTTGTACACCGCCGTCGCCGAAACGGGCCTGCTCGGCTCGGAGCGATTGGCCGATTCCTCCGGTCAGGTAGCAGGCATCGAGCAGCGTAAGCCTGATGCCCGCGCGCCGGGCGGCCTCCCTGAGCACCTCACCCATCTGATTGGCATCCTCATAACGCCGACCACCGGGTTGGTGATGCAAGTAGTGGAACTCCCCGACCGCAGTGAAGCCACCCGCGACCATCTCCGCGTAAGTGGCGGTTGCCAGGTCCAGATAGGTGTCCGGGTCGAGCAGGTTGGCGACCCGATACATCGCCTCCCGCCAGGTCCAGAAGGAGCCGCGTTCGTGAGTGCGGCCCCGTAGAGCGCGGTGGAACGCGTGCGAGTGGGTGTTGGCAAAACCAGGGATCACGACTCCGGACAACACCGAGAGCCCTCCCTGGTCGGCGCCGATAACGACCTCGGATATCCGCCCGCTCTCATCGCAGGACACCCGGACGCGGTCATGAACCTCGCCGTCGACAAAAGCGTGCTCACACCACCATTGCCTCATCTTGAACCCGCCAGGTCGGAGATGACCGTCGCCAGGGCCTCCACGCCGGTCTGGCAATCCTCGGGCGTGGCCGACTCCTCGGGCGAGTGGGAAACGCCAGTGGGATTGCGGACGAAGAGCATGGCCGATGGGATCCCGGCCTCGGCCAGGATCCCGGCGTCGTGCCCGGCGGCAGTCGCCAGGGAGGGGGGATGGCCCAACAGGTCGGCGATCCTGGCGGCCAACTTGGGGTCGAACACGATGCCGGACGTAAAGGATTCCCCGACCGGGGCGTCTGGGGCGATGGTCTCCAAGAGGACCTCCAGGTCCGCCCGATCCGAAGCGCGGGCGTCCAGCCAGGCGATGACCCGGGACGGAATGGAATTGGTGGCGTTGGGCTCGAGGACCAGCCGTCCGAAGGTCGCCCTGGCCCCCAGCCGCTGGGCCGTTGCGAATACCCGGGATACGACGTCGGCAAAGCGGGCGATCGGATCGTCCCGGTCCTCCATGCGGGTGGTGCCGGCATGGTCGGCCCTGCCGGCCAGTTCGATTCGCCAGCGGCCATGGGGCCAGATCTCGGAGCCGATCGCCACGGGCTGACCCAGATCCACCAGCCCGCGGCCTTGTTCGATGTGCAGTTCCACATAGCACCGCAGCTGGCCCAGTCGCTCCCGATCCGGCCCGAGCAGGCCGGGGTCTTCACCGGCTTCGGTCATGGCCCGTTCGAGGCTGACCCCGGCGGCATCGGTCAAGGTGCGGGCGCTCTTCGCTTCGATCGCTCCGGTGAGTAGTCGGGAACCCAGGCAGGCGACGCCAAAACGGGCTCCCTCTTCCTCGGTGAAAGAAACCACTGCCACCGATCTCTGCGGTCGCCACCCTCGTTCCCGCAGCCGGTCCAGGGCCGCAAAGGCTGAAGCAACTCCCAGAGCCCCGTCATAGGCCCCGCCGTCGGGAACGGAGTCGAGGTGGCTGCCGATCGCCACCAGATCGTCTCGTTCAGGTGCGCCCAGGATGGCCCAGAGGTTGCCGTTGCGGTCCTGGTCGACGGTCAGCTGCCGCCGGGCGGCCTGGTGGCGGAACCAGTGACGGAGCGCCAGATCGGTATCGGTCCACGAGAAGCGGCGGTAGCCCCGGGTCTGTGGGTTGAATCCGAGGGGCGCCAGCTCGTCCATGAGCGCGTGGACGGACACGGCCGCCAGGGTAACGCTCCACCCTCTCGGACTTGGCGCCGGCTCGCGCCGGGCGGATCACGGAGATACCGGGTGGCTGCCCGGAGTCGATTCGCTTGTTCCACCGCCGCCATCAGACGGACCGCGGCCCGGTCCAGGGTGCGAGCGGATGTCGCTGCGGCGACGG
>DATHSX010000144.1:0-13306 GCA_035463935.1 Acidimicrobiia bacterium
GAGCGGCGCATGGACTTCGTCCGTTACACCGGCGAGTGGGTCATCTACTACGTGCTCATCGCGCTCGGGGGCGGCGTGCTGCTCGTGCTGACAACGCTGATCCTCGAGCCGATCGGAACCGACCTCGCAGAGCGGGTCGTCGAGTGGGTGCTGCCGTCGGGCGCGGCCGGTGGAGTGATCGTGGCGGCGTGGCTCGTGGAGTCCAAGCAGCGGGTGGTGGAGAACATGGCGCCGGTGCTAACCATGCTCTTCACCCCGCTGTTCGCTGTGATGCTGACTGTCGCTGCAGCCACCTACGCCGTGTCTGGGGTGGCGGGCGCGTTCGACCGCGAGCTGCTCGGCGTTTTCGACGCCCTCCTGGTGGTCGTGCTAGGGCTCGTCCTTTACTCAATGTCCGCGCGGGACCCGTCCCGACCAGCCGGGTTAGTGGACCGGGTCCAACTGCTCGCCGTCGCGAGCGCCCTCGTGCTGGACGTGATGGTGCTCGGCGCCATGGTGGCCCGAATCGGTGATCTCGGGTTCACCCCGAACCGCGCAGCAGCCCTGGGCCTAAACCTGGTATTGCTCGTGAACCTGGCCGGGACCGCCTGGCTTTTGGTGCGGTTCACCAAGGGACGGATCGCCTTCCACCGCCTCGAGGGATGGCAGACCTCCTACCTACCCATCTTCGCTCTCTGGGCCGTGGCCGTGGTCGCCATTCTCCCCCCGCTCTTCCGCTTCACCTGATTTGGAGAGGGACCGCGGCGGAACTCCCCGGCCGATCCGCCGCCCGCCGCGGCACATGGGGGCGGAGGAGGACGAGGCGGGCTTGGCGGCGTAGGGCCAGACGACGGTGTCCTGGTTGGTCGCCGACGGCCGGGGCGGCACGGCTGGCTGCCACCTACGACCGGCGGGTACGCTTCCTGAAGTGACGGCCGCTGATGTCGTGATCGACTGGCTGCTCGACCCCGAGCAGTCCGACCCCTCCCTCCGCTGGCAGGTGATGCGTGACCTGCTCGATGCCCCAGAGGCCGAGTGGGAGGCCGAGCGCGCTCGAGTGGAGACCGAAGGATGGGGGGCCCGTCTTCTGGCGCTTGAGGATGACGACGGGCGGTGGGCGGGAGGCGCCCACTTCCCCGCGGACTACATTTGGGGGAGCGAGCCGGGCCAGCCCTGGACGGCCACCACCCACTCGTTGTCGCAGCTCCGCGAATTCGGGCTCGACCCGTCCTCAGACAGGGTTCGCCGCGCCGTGGAACTCATCGGTGCCAATTGCCGATGGGAGCATGACGGCCAGCCCTACTGGGAGGGGGAGGTCGAACCGTGCATCAATGGCATTACCGTAGCCAATGGCACCTACTTCGGCGTTGAGATGGCTCCCGTGGTCGAGAGGCTGGTGGGAGAGCGGATGGAGGATGGTGGGTGGAACTGCGAGGCCGAGAACGGCTCGGTCCGCTCGTCCTTCGACTCCACGATCAACGTGCTCGAAGGCCTGGTGGAATACGAGCGCGCCACTGGGGGCACACCGGAATCCAGGGCGGCACGCCGCTCGGGCGAGGAGTACCTCCTGCAGCGCCATCTCTTCCGCCGTCTCAGCACGGGCGAGCCAGCCGATGAGAATTATCTCCACCTGCTGCATCCCAACCGCTGGCATTACGACGTGCTGCGGAGCCTCGATTACTTCCGCTCCGTCTCCGCCCTAACCGGCCAAACCCCTGACCCGCGGCTGGCCGAGGCGATCGAGCATGTTCGCTCCCGGCGTCTGGACGACGGCAGCTGGCCCCTCGACTGGAACCCCCCGGGGAGGGTCTGGTTCGAGGTCGACGACGGCCCAGGTAAGCCCTCCCGCTGGGTGACCCTGCGCGCCCTGAGGGTGCTCAGATGGTGGGAGGCCGCTGCCGCCTCCCGCTAGCTGGGGTGCGACTCATTCGGGCTGACGACGATGCGAATCAGCACTATGTGAGGGATGATTCGTGCGACCTTTTCCTTGATTATCTCGTCCCGAGCCAGCCCGTAGGCCTTGGCGTCGATGGGTCGGTCCTTGAGGTACTCGGTCATGAACTCGAGCGTCTCCGCGTCACCAGCCTCGATCTCGGCCTTTCCCTTGTAAAGGTGGCCAGCGAGCCTGAGTTCCACTTCGATTGGGGATTCGAAATTGTGCCACCACTTCCGTTGCCTCTTGGTGATGATGGTGACTGTGTCGTCCTGGCGGTGATAGCTCGCGGGAATCGTGTAGAGCTTGCCAGTCTTGCGCCCCTTGAAGCTGAGAAGGGCCACCCCCTTTCCGACCAAGCTCTGGATACCGGGGGTGGTGAGCGCCCACTTCATCCACGAGTTGGCCCAGTCCGGTGGCTTGTCCTGGGGGAGTCCGACCTTGGTCGTCGGGGAGGCGGTCATCGGATACCTCCAAATCTCGATGTGTGCCGATCTCACCGTCGGACGCACCCCGACTTGGGGCTAGAGGCGAAGGTCCGGAAACGGCAGCGGCTTCGGAGTGAGATCCGGCTCGCTGCCGGAATCGGCGCCAAGGCCCGTGACCCAGGTATGTAGCTCGATCTTCCTGCGAGGACAGCTTCCGCCGTCAGCGGGAGGTTTCATAACGAAGCAGCACCAGACCGGCATCGTGGGGTCTGGCCTCCACCAAGTTCATGGCCGAGTGAGGAAGCTCTTCGTCGAATAGCTGTCTGCCGCTACCCAAGGCGACCGGCACCACCCGCAGCTGGACCTCGTCGATAACGCCCTTCTTCAGGAGATCGGTGGCCAAGCTGATGCTTCCCCAGATGACGATGTCTTTCCCGGGGCGATTCTTGAGCGGCTCAACCTGGGCCGCATCCCGTATGACAGTTGCCTGACACGACACAGGGTCGGCTGAGGACGAGGAAGTAGCCAAGGTTCGCACGGACTCATCTCGCGATTGCGCAGGTCTTGGCCGTCCGCGATGCTGGGGTGGCAATGCCGTACTTCATGGATCGACATGACCTCGTAGGCGCGACGCCGGAAGCGATCGCCCAGGCGCACGTCAAGGACATCGAGATCCAAGACCGCTACGGCGTCCGTTTCATTCACTACTGGTACGACCACGATCGTCAGCACGCCTTCTGCCTTGCCCAGGGACCCGACCTCGACACGATTAACACTGCTCATGGGGCGGCTCACGGGCTTCTGCCCAACCGGATCATCGAGGTCGACGAGGAGTCAGTGGCAGCGTTCCTCGGCGGCTTCGTGCCGAGAGCTGTCGGAGAGGCGTACACCGACACGGCCTTTCGGGTGATCATGTTCACCGACATCGTCGACTCCACCAAGCTCACCCAGCGACTCGGCGACGCAGGAGCCATGGCGGTCCTCCACCGGCACGACCTGATAGTCCAGAACGCCCTGGACGATCACGGAGGACTGCGCGTAAAGCACACAGGCGACGGTGTGATGGCGTCGTTCCAAACCGTGCTGGCGTCGATCGAAGCGGCAATCCGCATCCAGCGCGCGGTCAGCGAGCGAGGGGAAGACACCGAGGCGTTCGCGATTCGCATCGGGATCGCCGCCGGGGAGCCGGTAGCCGAGGGTGACGACCTGTTCGGGGCAGCCGTCCAGTTGGCCGCCCGACTGACCGCGCGCGCCGATCCCGGCACAATCTTGGTCTCAGGAGCAGTCCGGGACCTGGCGCTGGGGAAGGGAGTCCAGTTCGGACCACCGCGATCACTCCGGCTGAAGGGCTTTGGGGAGACGATCCGGACCTGCGAGGTCATCTGGTAGGAGCTTTGGATTTCGACAAGGCTGGACCGGTGCTGAGGGGCTCTAGGCCACCCCCACATATCCGGCGAGGTGTTGACCGGTGAGGGTGGAGCTGGCAGCCACCAGCTCGGCAGGAGTGCCTTCGAACACGACCCGACCCCCATCGTGCCCGGCTCCGGGGCCAAGGTCGATGATCCAGTCGGCGTGGGCCATCACCGCCTGGTGGTGCTCGATCACGATCACCGACTTGCCTGATTCCACGAGCCGGTCGAGGAGACCGAGCAGGTGGTCGACATCGGCGAGGTGGAGCCCGCTGGTGGGCTCGTCGAGCACGTAGATTCCCCCTTTCTCTGCCATGTGGATGGCCAGCCTCAGCCGCTGACGTTCGCCGCCGGAAAGCGTCGTCAGCGGCTGCCCAATACTCAGGTAGCCGAGTCCCACTGCGGACATCCGTTCGAGGATGGCGTGGGCGGCCGGCACCTTGGCCTCGCCTTGGGCGAAGAAGTCTTTGGCTTCAGCCACTGACATCGCCAGGACCTCACTGATGTCCCTACCACCCAGTTCGTACTCGAGCACCTGGCTCTGGAACCGCTTCCCCTCGCACACCTCGCAGGTGGTGGCGACGGTGTCCATGAAGCCCAGCTCGGTGTAGATGACGCCGGCGCCGTTGCAGTTGGGGCAGGCACCCTCCGAGTTGGCGCTGAACAGCGCCGGCTTCACACCATTGGCGTTGGCAAACGCCTTGCGGATCGAGTCGAGCATGCCGGTGTAGGTGGCCGGGTTGCTGCGCCGGGATCCGCCGATGTCGGTCTGGTCTACCAAGACCACACTTGCTCCCTTGGGGATGGAGCCCTGGATGAGCGAGCTCTTGCCCGACCCGGCGACGCCGGTGACCACAACCAGCACACCAAGGGGGATGTCGACGTCCACGTCCTGCAGGTTGTGGGTCGTGGCGCCGCGGATCTCCAACCTGCCGGTGGGTGTGCGCACCGTTGACTTGAGGGACGCCTGGTAGTCGAGGTGGCGGCCGGTGAGGGTGTCGCTGGCCCGCAATCCTTCGACGGTGCCCTCGAAACAGACGGTTCCTCCGTCTTTTCCGGCACCGGGTCCCAGGTCGACGACATGGTCGGCGATCCCGATCGTCTCCGGCTCGTGCTCTACGACGAGCACCGTGTTGCCCTTGTCGCGCAGCTGCAGCAGCAGGTCGTTCATGCGCTGAATGTCATGGGGGTGCAGGCCGATGGTCGGCTCGTCGAAGACGTAAGTGACATCGGTGAGCGGGGAGCCGAGGTGGCGGATCATCTTGGTGCGTTGGGCCTCGCCGCCCGACAGCGTGCCCGCCGGCCGGTCCAGGGAGAGGTAGCCGAGGCCGATCTCGACGAAGGAGTCGAGAGTGTGCTGCAGCGCCGCGAGCAGCGGTGTCACCGACGGCTCGTCCAGGCCGCGCACCCATTCGGCCAGGTCGCTGATCTGCATGGCACAGACGTCGGCGATGCTGATCCCTTTGATCTTGGATGACCGGGCCCCCTCGCTGAGACGGGTGCCGCCGCAGGCGGGGCACGAGGTGAACGTGACCGCCCGCTCCACGAAGGCGCGGATGTGCGGCTGTAGCGCGTCGACGTCCTTGGACAAGAACGACTTCTGGATTCGCGGGATGAGCCCTTCATAGGTCAAGTTCATGCTGTTGACCCTGACCTTCACAGGTTCCTTGTAGAGGAAGTCGTGCCGCTCTTTCTTGGTGTATTCCCGGATCGGCTTGTCCGGGTCGAGGAAGCCGGATTCGCCAAAGATCCGCACGTTCCAGCCGTCGGCGTTGTACCCGGGGATTGTCAGCGCGCCCTCGGTGAGCGACTTGGTGTCGTCGTAGAGCTGGGTAACGTCGATGTCGGTCACGGTGCCCATTCCCTCACAGCGTGGACACATGCCGCCGGTGAGGGAGAACGTTTCCACCCTTGGCCTGTCCTTGCCCTCGCCCCGGGCGACGGTGATGGTGCCCCTCCCCGTCACCGAGGGAACGTTGAAGGCGAACGCGCTGGGGGAGCCAATGTGCGGCTGCCCGAGCCGGCTGAAGAGGATGCGCAGCATCGCGTTGGCGTCGGTTGCGGTGCCGACCGTGGAGCGGACGTTGGCGCCCATCCGCTTCTGGTCGACGATGATCGCGGTCGTCAGCCCCTCGAGGACGTCGACGTCGGGCCTGGCGAGTGTCGGCATGAAGCCCTGCACAAAGGCGCTGTAGGTCTCATTGATCAGCCGCTGCGACTCGGCGGCGATCGTGTCGAAGACCAGGGAGCTCTTGCCCGATCCGGAGACGCCGGTGAACACCGTCAGTCGGCGCTTGGGAATCTCGACGCTGACATTCTTGAGGTTGTTCTCGCGGGCGCCGGTCACCCGGATGAAGTCGTGGCTGTCGGCGTGCACGGCCCGCGACTGCGTCTTTGCCTTCGGGGCTGTGCTCATGGTGACTCCCGACCCTCGACCCCGCCCAGGGGTAGTTGGCGGCTCAGCTCACCGCTTTCTTGACGAGGGCGGCGATCTTCGCCTCTGCGGTAGCGGTCAACTCCTTCAACGCAAAGGAGGTCGGCCACATGGCGCCCTCGTCGAGGTTCGCCGTGTCGTTGAAGCCGAATGTCGCGTACCGCGCCTTGAACTTGTCCGCAGGTTGGAAGAAGCAGACGACCTTGCCGTCCTTGGCATAGGCGGGCATTCCATACCAGGTCTTCGGTAAGAGGGCTGGCGCATTGGCCTTGACGATCGCGTGGAGCCGCTCCGCCATGGCGCGATCGGGTTCCGGGAACTCGGCGATCTTGGCGAGCACATCGGACTCGTCGGCGGCCTTGCTCTGTTCCGCCTTGAGTTCTTGCGCCCGCTCCCTCATCGCGGCCCGTTCCTCGGCCGTGAAGCCTGCTGTCTTCTTCTGGCCGGCGGGGGTGCTCTTACGTGTGTCCTTCGTGGCGGTTTTTCTCTCAGCCATGGCGCAGCTCCTGGATGCGGACCAGGTTGCCAGCCGGGTCGCGGACCGCGCAATCGCGAATGCCGTAGGGCTGGTCGGTTGGCTCCTGGACGACCTCGGCGTCTCTGGCCTGCAACCGCTCAAAGACGCCGTCGAGATCCTTGGTCCCCAGGTTGATGCTGGCGTAGGTGCCCTTGGCCATCATCTCGGCAATGGTACGGCGCTCCTCCTCGGTGACGCCGGGGGTGGCGGCCGGCGGGTACAGGACGATGGAGGTGTCGGGCTGGCCAGCGGGCCCGACCGTGATCCAATGCATCCCGCCGTATTCGACGTCGTTGCGGACCTCGAAGCCGAGGGTATCTCGATAGAAGGCGAGGGATGCGTCCGGGTCGTCGTGCGGAAGCATGCTCTGGTGAATGGTGATGTCCATGCGGATCACCCTATGCCCGGGTCGGAGACAACGCTTCTCGATTCCTGATCGGTCGCGTCACCTGTTTCGCCACGCACGGTGCCATCCCCGCCATCGCCCCCGAAGCCTGGCGCCGATAGACACTGGGCGGCACGCCGACCAGCTCGGTGAAACGAGTGCTGAAGGTGCCCAGCGACGAGCAGCCGACCTCGAAGCAGACCTCGGTGACGCTGAGATCGCCGCGGCGGAGCAGGGCCATCGCCCGCTCGATACGCCGCGTCATCAGATAGGAGTACGGCGACTCGCCGTAGGCGAGCTTGAACTGGCGGCTGAGATGCCCGGCCGACATGTAGGCGTCGCGGGCCAGCGCCTCCACGTCCAGCGGCTGCGCGTACTCCCGGTCGATCCGGTCGCGAACACGCCGCAGCCAGGCGAGGTCGCTCAGGCGCTGCGCCGAGACCCTCCTACTGGTCACATGCGCCATCGTAATAACGCGCCAGACTTGGCTCACCGTCCCGACGGGGCCTAACCGTCGCCTTGAGCCCCGTTGCACCTTGCCTATTGGTCGGCCGCCCTCTTCCGCGTGGAGGGTAGAGGCACGTCGCCGTATCCGTGGCAGCGGGCTTCGCTCAGGTGCATCTCGAAGAGCATGTAACGGTCCATGTAAGGCGAACCATCCCTGCTCCCGTCACCGGATGGACGCGGGGTGACTCCGACCGGCGGACTGTCGCCAGATCCGTGTACCCGCTCGCTCGGGAATGGCCGCCGGGATTAAGGTCGGCGAGGCGCGCACTGGAGGCCCGAGATCTGGCTTGTGATAACCGCTTGGATCGCGGCAGCCCTCGTCTTCTCGTCGTTCTTCATGAAGACGATGATCCCGCTGCGGATCGTGGCGATCGTCAGCAACACCGCCTTCATCAGCTATGCCTTGTTGGGGATCAAATACGGCATTTTTGATCGGGTCTATCCGATCCTCGTCCTCCACACGTGCCTGCTTCCGCTGAACGTCCTTCGACTGCGCCAGCTCAACCGGCTGACTAGAGCCGTGCACCAGGCAACCGACGAGGTCGTGCTCCAGTCGCTCATCCCCTACATGAAAACCGAAGTGCATCCACGGGGAACGGTGCTGTTCCGGCAAGGCGACCCGGCCGACCAACTCTTCATGATTCAGGAAGGGCGCGTCCACTTCCCCGAGATCGACAAGCGCATTGGCGCTGGGGAAGTCTTCGGCGAGGTGGGCTTGTTCGCTCCGCAGAGCGTTCGTGCCCTGACCGCGGTGTGCGAGGAACCTTGTCGTCTTTCGGCGATCTCCCGTGAGAAGGTGCTCGAGCTCTATTACCAAAACCCGAAATTCGGCTTCTTCCTCATTCGGCTCGTCTCTGGCTTGGTCCTCGAAGACAGGCCTGGCGGTGCCAGCCCGCTACCGCCCGACAGCGGCTCCCCAGATCACTAACGGAGATCAACCCACGGTGATCTCAGCCAGAAGATCCCGCTTCCAATCCAATGGCGAAGGTGAGGCTTTGGCTGCTGCCTGGTGGTACCGTCGAATGCCCGTCGGAGGGAGACCGCGATGTGGATGGAGTGCTTCGCCGGCGACATGAGGATTGAAGGCGACGACGCCGAGACGATCGCCGATCGGTTCGTCGCTCACGCCAGCAAGAGTCATGACTGGCCCTATCCGGAAGAGGCCATCCGCAACTACGCGCGCAATTACGCCGAGGCAACTGTGAGGCTCACAGGCAGTACGGATCGACTCCCCGATGTCGGCGATGTCACGGTTTACCCGGTATCGGGGGACCGAGTGGACGACTGGCTCCAGTTCTTCGACCATGACGCCTTCGCTGGGAATCCCGATTGGGCCTCCTGTTACTGCCTGGAACCCCACCTCCCGGCCACGGAAGATAACCCCGAGCGCCCGTGGCGGGAGGTCCGAGCGGCAATGGTCGAGCGGCTCCGGAATGGCGGCAGCTTCGGATATCTCGCCTATGTCGACGGCAGGCCGGCGGGCTGGGTCAACGCTTCACCCCGCTCCGACTACGGGCTATACCGGCAAGTTGACCCCAAGGGGCCCGATCCGGCCTCGGTCATCGGCGTGTCCTGTTTCCTCATTGCCCCGCCGTACCGCCGACACGGAATATCCGCAATGCTTCTCGACCGGGTGATCGCCGACGCCCCTGACCGCGGCGCTGAGTGGATCGAGGGCTACCCACACAACGCTCCGGAGGGAAGCGACGCCGGCCACTTCCGCGGAACGAGGGACCTCTACGATGGGAGAGGATTCCAACCGGTCGAACAGCGCGAGCACGACACGGTGATGCGCCGCCCTGTGATCGTGAGCTGAGGGTTCTCGTTCCCTACCTACTACTTCACGGATCGGAAGTCGCGCTGCCGACTGACGATCAGTCCGGTCGCGTCGAGTTCCACATCGACCGGGCAGTGCTAGGCGAAGCCACACCCTGGGCCGCGGCGGCTGGCCGGCGCCCCTGCGCCCGGTGAGATTTGCCTCCTCGAGCTACGACTCGGTGACCACGGCGAGGGCTGCTTCGGGAGTGAGCTCGCGACCCGCCCGGCGGGCAGCCTGCGCCTCGGGGTCCTGATACGAGTCGGCCACCTTCGCAAGGAGACCGATTTGGGCCGCGGTCAATGGCCACGGCCGGAGGCCCACCCGGGCCCGCAGTCCCTCCGCCGCCCCCAGCGCGGTGAGACCCGGAATCACCTGTTCACGGGCGAGCGCCAACCACCCAAAGCCGTCAAGGACGTAGGAGAGGACTTCTCGGCTCGGGGTGGCCTGGAGAGAAGAGAGAGCCGCATGCAGGCTACGTTCGGCGGCGGAGAGGTCTCCCGAGATCAGATCCACGAAGGCCAATTGTGCGGTGCTTTGCGCCACCACCGGGAGCGCCTCTATCTCAGGGGCCAGAATCAGCGCTTCTTCGATGGCATTCCTGGCCGCCTCGATGTTCCCTTTGGCCGCTTGATAGGAGCACAAGAAGTTGAGGGCGTAGGTCAGGTTGGCGATGTCGCCGCGGCGGCGGAAGATCGCCACAGCGCCTTCGATAGCTTCAGAGATTTCGGGATCGTCGAGGTCGAAGGCAGGAAGTGCTCCGGCTATCACCAACTGGCATTGACCGGCGAGCTCGTCATCGCCGAGTTCCTCGGCCATCCGAAGCGCCTCCCGACCCTTTTCGAGCGCGGACTCGAATTGACCGACCTCGAGGTCGAAGAAACCATCGACATGGGTGGTCAGGGCCCGCAGGTGTGGCTCGACTTGGCCGAGGTGGGGGCGGAGGCTGTCCAGCCACTCTCGGCTTTCCCCTACCCGGTCCTCGAGCCAGAGCAACGGCCACAGCGCGGAGAGAAAGCTCGCCAGATTGTGGTGGTCATGGGCCTCCACGCACCAAAGGATCGCCTGGCGGATGTTTCCCATCTCGAGATCCGTACGCCGTTTCCAATCGTCGAGACCCTTCCCGGTCCCCCGTGGATACATCTCGACCCTGCGGGCGTAGAACTCGGCGTGGCTGGCCTGCACCTTGTCGAGTTCGCCCGATTGGGAGAGGACGCCGAGGGCGTACTCGCGGAGCGGACCGAGCAGACGCATACGCACCCCGGTTTTGGGAATGGTTTCGAGCCGGATCAGGCTGTGGGCGGCGAGGGTGTCGAGGACAGTTGCCACGTCGTCCGCCTCGGGCCCGCTCGCCACCGCTTCCGCCGCCTCCAAGGTCCATCCGTCGACAAAGACCCCCAAGCGGGCGAAGACAATCCGTTCCGTTTCGGTGAGCAACTGAATAGACCAGTCGATCGCCGACCGGAGAGTCCGCTGCCGAGTAGGGAGGTCCACTGACCCTGCGCCAAGGTCAAGCACTGATGTCAGCCGCCGCAACACGTCGGTGGGCTCAAGCAGGCGGAGCCGGGCAGCGGCCAGTTCGATGGCGAGGGGGATACCGTCGAGACGACGAACCAGTTCGGCTATCGCCGTAGCGTTGACGGGATCGACCGCCAGGTCGGGCCGGACTGCCCTTGCCCGCTCGACGAGGAGTCGGACCGCCGGCGACTCGGCCACTTCGGTTGTCGCCGCTCCGGCCGCCGGCAGTTCGAGGGGCGAGACCGGGTACTCCTGTTCGACCGAAAGTTGTAGCGCTACCCGGCTCGTTACAAGCACCTGCAGTTCAGAAAGACGCTCCAGGAGCCGTCGCAGCAGGGGTGCGCTGGCAGCGACTTGCTCGAAGTTGTCGACGACGAGCAGGAAGCGCCGGTCGCGCAATTCGTCGACGATGATGTCCTCGGGGGTGGCGGCGCCTTCCACGGAACGTCCCAATCCCTCAACGATGGCCTCGGCGACGCGTGCCGGGTCGGTCACCGAGGCGAGATTGACAAAGTTGACCCCGTCCCGGAAGGCCGACTCGACCCTTTCCACCGCTGCCACCGCCAAGCGAGTCTTGCCGATGCCACCAGGGCCGGTGAGGGTCAGAAGCCGAACCCCGGACTCGAGGAGCCGGCACACCTTGTCGATGTCGTGTTCCCGACCGACAATCGAGGTGAGTTGGCGGGGCGAGCTGGCGCGATGTGAGGGCTGGGCGCGAACGGCGGGGAACTCAGTGGGGAGACCAGAAGCTGTCACCTGGTGGAGGTGCTCGGGACGGGCGATTCCTTTGAGCTCATACCAGCCGACGTCGGTGAGGCTGACCGCTTGAAAGCTTCGGAGCAGCTCTCGGGCCGGGGCGGAGATCAAGATCTGGCCTCCGTTGGCGGCGGCCCCTACCCGGGCGGCGCGATGTACGTCGATGCCGACGTAGTCTTCGTCGACCACCACGCCGGCCCCGCTGTGGATTCCCATCCGCACCTTGAGGGGGCCGGGGTCCGGATAGGCAAGGTAGGCCCGCTGGGCGGCAAGGGCCGCGTCGATTGCGGCCCCCGGGACCGTGAAGACGGCGAGATAGCCGTCGCCTTCGATGGAGACCATCGTCCCCCCCGCTTGTTCGATGATGGCTTCGCTCTCCCGGCGAAATCTGGTGAGGAGGCCGTTGAAGGCTTGGCCGTGCCGCTCCAGCCCTTGCGTCGACCCTTCGACATCGGCGAAGAGGAAGGTGACGGTGCCGGTTGGGAGTTTGCGGCCGAGGATGGTGAAGCGCTCGGAGAGGAGGGCGACGATGTCCTGAGTGAGGTGGTCGGCGAGATCTTCGGGTCCGGCGATGCCTTTGGTCGCCACCCCCGACTGTTGGATCTGGCGGATCAGCGCAGAGAGCCGGTCGTCGCGCTCGGGGGCCGGCTCTTTCATGTAGATGAGGCGGGGCTTGGCCTCGGCGAGACGAAGCTCGTCCTCGATTCCCGAGAGGTCGCGGTCGGGGCCGATCCAGCCGTAGCTTTGCCAGTAAATCCCAACGAAGATGTCGCTCTGCTCCAGATAGTCGCGATAGACCTGTTCAGGAGCATGATCGCGGGCACCCATCTCGAACATGACCGGGCTAAGCCGGAGCAATTCGATGGCGGCGCGGGCGGCGGCGCGTTCGGCCGCAAGCTCCCCCAAGGTCGAGGAGACGAACACCCGAAGCCGTCGGTCGGGAGTTGGAATCACGAACGAATGGTATTGGGGAACGTGACGAGCAGGGCCGTAGAACCCGGGTGGAATGGGTTTTTCTGGAAGGAGGGGCCTTCCGCCTCTGTTGACCGCCGTCGCACTGGGGAAGAACGCAGAGAATGCGTTGGGTGAGAATGGGTCTGGCCACTTTCCTGGGTGGGCTGCTCGTGATCCAGTTCGTTCCCTATGGCAGGGACCATGCCAATCCGCCGGTGGTGGCGGAGCCGTCG
The DNA here is from genome assembly GCA_035463935.1 of Acidimicrobiia bacterium. Taxonomy (GTDB): domain Bacteria; phylum Actinomycetota; class Acidimicrobiia; order Spongiisociales; family ZC4RG35; genus DATEEG01. The sequence continues at coordinate 12,870 of DATHSX010000144.1, forward strand.
TGGGATTCGAGCCAGACTCGTGAGCTGGCCGTGCGGGCATGTTTCGACTGTCACAGCAACGAGACGGTGTGGCCGTGGTATTCCAACGTGGCTCCTCTGTCCTGGTTGGTCCGGCGGGATGTCGACGACGGTCGGGAGCATCTCAACTACTCCGAATGGAACCGTCGGCAGGAGGGTGAGGAGTCGGCGGAGATAGTGCGCGATCACTCGATGCCGCCGAGTTCCTACTTGCTGACCCACCCGGATGCCCGGCTCACAGACACCGAACTGGCTGCCCTCGCCGACGGTCTGGCCGCCACCCTGGGTACTGAGAGCGACAGCGGGAACGAGGAGGAGATCGAGGACGACTGACCGGGACCTTCGTAACCTCGACTGCTATCCGTGTGATCTCGCCCCTGGCGCTTCGGCGTGCGCGGCCGCGATATCAGGAGACGGTG
>DATHSX010000145.1:0-5806 GCA_035463935.1 Acidimicrobiia bacterium
GCCGGAGAGAACCGCTCGGGGTCCCGCGGCCGGAGGGCTATCACTCCCACGATCGCAATCGCCACTGCGGTCAGGCCCGCGGCCGCCGCGGTCAGCCGGCTTCGGCGCCGGCGGTTGCCGAGGTCGATGACCTGTTCGAGCGTGTCCTCCCCGGCCAGCAGGTGCTCGGCGGTGTCGTTGAGCTGCTGGCGGAGGCGATCTTCCATCTTCATTGTGTCATTTCCAGCCGGTCGCGGAGTTCCTGCATGGCCCGGTGCAGACGGCTCTTGACGGTGCCCGGTCTGATCTGAAGCACCCGGGCCACCTCATCGGTGCTCCAGTCCAGGTAATGACGGAGCACGACGACGGCCCGTGAGTCGACTGGCAGCGACTTGACCGCCCGGTCGAGGTCCGGATCAGAGAAGAAGATCTCGGTGCTCGCCTCGGGCACGACCTCGGCCAGGATCTCGCGTTGGCGCTTGCGGAGCCGGGATCGGGCCCAGTTCAAACCCACCCGGTAAGTCCATCCGGCCTGATTGTCGTAAGTCTGCACCGTCCGCCAGTGCTGATAGGCCCGGGCCATCGCCTCGTCGGCGGCTTCGGCGGCCAGATCCCGGTCGCCGAGGGTGAGAGCCAGCGCCCGGAAGAGGTGCTGGCGATTCTGGCGATAAAAGGCTTCGAACGTGGTGTGATGCAGGCGCACCACGGGTATTTCGCCCGTATCGACCGCCATCATGATCGAGCCATCATGGTCGAGGTCGGCCGGTCATTCCCGTAGACGCTCGGGATTGTCGTTTGGTTCACACCCGACCTCGAGTCAACCGATGATCTCGACCGTCATCCGATATTCCGCCACCCGGTTTTCGACGACGTCCGCGAGCGGGGAAAGCAACGGCCAGTTGGCCCAGGCGACCAGCCCGCCTGGGACCGGTCGCAGGAAGAGGTCCCCCGGCTGGTCCAGGGCGATCAGAATCTCGGCCGACCCCGCCTGAAGGCGAAAACGATGGCCGGCGACCGCGCTCGGCGCAGAAATCTCCTCCCATGCAGCCCCATCGACCCGAAGCGTGATCGGGTCGAAGAAAGCCAGCGCCATCTCCAGGCCGAGGCGCTCGTACCCCATGTCGCCGGTGAGTCGGTAGTGGAGCGACAGCGTCGAACCAGCGATGGCGACAGTGTGGGCGATGCCGTCGCCGGTGGAGGTGATGGCCGCCCGGTCCCGGACTTCCTCCACGCCGCCTAGAGCCAGCGCCAACCGATGGGTATGGTCTCCGACCAGCACCTGGGCCAGGTGCCAGGGAGCCTGCCCGGGGATGTAGTTCACGGCCCGCTCGGCTGGTTTGTGATCGATGTAGGTCAGGAGGCCGGCGCCGGGATCGACCACCAGGGAAAGGACCTGGGTTTCGACCTGGACCTCATCGACGCCGTCGGCGTCCCAGTCGAGCACGCTGAGCCGGGTCCATTCGGAAGGGCGCCGGCGCCCGAGATCGAGCCGGTGCCGGGCAGCGGCCAGGGCGGCATGGGCAAAGGTTCGATCCACCCCGGGCCGATAGGCGCCGGCGGATTGGGCCAAGCAGAGCCACTCCACCACCTCGGCGGGGATCCGTTCGGGCAACCGGCGGGCCAGGCGCAGCATTTTGCGATAGAGCAATGCCACCTCGGGGTCGCCGGCGAAGCTGGCAACCCAAGCGCGATCGACGGGCGGTTCCATTCTCGGGAGGGGAGGATCGAGCATCTCGCCGGGGGGGACCGGCGAGCCCACCAGTTCCGCCGGGTCCAGCAGGATCGGCACCACAGGGCTCCCGAGCGGAAAGACGACTACCGAGTCGCCCGTGTAGTCGGTCATAACCGGGCCGGGAGGGATCGGATCGGGCCAGCGTACGAATACCTGGTCGAGGCCGGCGAGGGTGAAGGTGGCGACCAGCGAGGGTTCCCACCCTTCGTTTACCCATCCGGCCAGGTGGTCGACACCCGACCTTCGCCACCAATCGATATCGCGCTCGAGTTGGAGCCGGCGGGACGACTCGGGAAGGGAGGCCAGGATGGGATCGGACCAGCCTCCCACGAGCACGGTCCATCCGGCTCCCAGTACGTGACCGACGATGGAGGAAGGAATCTCGGCCGCCACCGGGCCCGGCATCCGGATCGCCAGCGGGGTCTCCCCGAGCAGGCGCACCAGACGCTGCGCCTGCTCGGCGTCGTTCACCCGGACTACCGGTACCACTTTCATGGTCCCACCGTACCGACCGCGGGGGCGGCGTTCCTAGAGGCCCATGGAGCGGGCGAAGAAAGAGGCCATCTGCCCACGGGTCACGGCATCGTCGGGGCAGTAGTGACCGGGATCGGCCGGGTCGCACCCGATGGTGATTCCCGCCGCCCGGAGAGCGTTGATCGAGGACTCGAAGGCCGAGGCCTGATCATCATGGAACCAGTCGACCTCCGACGAAGGGAGGGAGAAAGTTAGGACGAGCAACTGGGCCATTTCCTCGCGCAGCAGGTGGGACTCCGGGCAATACGACCGCTCGCCGCAACCGAAAGCGATTCCGGCTGCGGTCACCGAATTGGCGGCCTCCTCATAGATGGATCCGTTGTCATCGTCGTAGAAGTCGACGGCGGCGGGGCCCAGTCCCAGCTGGCGGTGGATGAACAGGGCGATCTGACCTCGCGTGATGGAATCGTTCGGGCAATAAAGGGCGGGGCCACACCCGGCCGTGATTCCGTGGAGGAAGAGGGTCTCGATATCCGCCTCGTGGGGCGAGCCGTTGTCGTCGGTGAAGCTGTCGGCGGTCGCCTGCTGGGTGACGATCGTCCCGCCGGGCTCACTCAACCGGGGAGCAGCGAGCAGGTAGGGATAGGGATTGATAGGGACTTCGCCATACCTGATCTCGAAGTGCAGGTGCGGTCCCACCCATTCGGCGTTGCCGCTGTCGCCCACATAGCCGATGAGCTGGCCTTTGCCGACCGGGGTGCCGACGGTGATACCGGCGGCGATGCCCCATCCGAGCCCATCGTCGGTGCCGGGACTGTCGTTGTTCAGGTGGATGTACCAGGTCTTGTAGCCGCCGCCATGATCGATCGCCAGGTAGCAGCACGTCGAGCCGATCCAGGACACCACTCCATCGGAGGCAGCCACTACCGGCAGGCCTTTGACTCCGTCGACCATGATGTCGGTGGCGCCATGGGTGCGGCCACCGGAGCGAGGCTGGTCGAAGTCGTCGACGAAGCTGACGTCGCCCCCGACCACCGGGAAAACGATCTGGTTGGGATCGAAGGGAGCGGTCTGAGCACCGGCGGCGAGGGCAGGTACCACCATCGCGGTGAGACAGGTGATGACCATGGCCCAAGGCCGGCTCCCCGGAATCTCCATTGACCGAGCTTCGGCACCGCGGCCTGGTTTCTTGAGCACTGGACCCCCTCATCGGGACCGTCGGCGCCAAAAGGCCAAGATCAGCAGCGCCGGGACGAGCCAGATAAGCAGGGCCGGGCGGGTGACGGCAAGCCCGATCAGGAGGGTGGCCGGGAGCAACCAGCGCCGGTCGATCGTGACCAGGCCCGGCCAGGCCAGCCAGATCGCACCCAACACGAGGCCGGAGCGAAGCAGCACCCCGCCGCCCGCCTCATTCCCTCGCCACCAGATGTAGGCCCCCGCCAGGGAAAGCGACAGGGCGCCTGCCGCCAGGATCGTGCGAACGGGCCATGCGCTCATGGCGCTGACGCTAGACCGAGTGCTTGCCCCTCCCGCCTCTCGTCGCACGACCTACTGCCTACTGCCTGCTGGTTTATACACTGCCGGTCCCCCATGCCCATCGACATCGACATCGCCCACGTTGCCCGCCTGGCCCGGCTCGATCTGAGTCCCGAGGAGATGGAGCATTACCGCACCCAGCTGGGGGTGATCCTGGAGCACGCGGCGCGGGTGGGCCAGCTCGATACCACCGGCATCGAACCCACCGCTCATCCGCTGGGCTTCACCAACGCTTTCCGACCCGACGTGACCAGACCATCCCTCGATCGCGCCGAGATCCGGGCTCAGGCCCCCGACTCCAGGGACGGGTACTTCGTGGTTCCGCCGGCGCTGGACAGCTTGTGAACGGTTCGGATCTCACCATTGCCGGGGCGGGCCTGATGCTGCGGGAGGGAAGCCTCACCGCCGGTGAACTGCTGGAAGCGGTGCTCGAGCGGGCGGCCATGACCGAGGCCGAGCTCCACTGCTATCTGACCATCGATCACGAGGGATCCGAGGAGGCGGCGATCGCCGCCAATGCGCGCCTGGAGAGCGGGCGGGCGCTCGGCCCGCTCGATGGGATCCCCCTGGCGGTCAAGGACAACTTCTGCACCCGGGGTCTTCCCACCACCTGTGGCTCGCAGATTCTGGCCGGCTACCGCCCCCCGTACGACGCCACCGTGGTGCACCGCCTGCGGGAGGCCGGAGCCGTCATCGTAGGAAAGACCAACCTCGACGAGTTTGCGATGGGGTCGTCGACCGAGAACTCCGCCTTCGGGCCGACCCGCAACCCCTGGGACTCGGATCGCGTACCGGGGGGCAGCTCAGGGGGATCGGCTGCGGCCGTAGCGGCCGGGTCGGCTTTGGGTGCTTTCGGCTCTGACACCGGAGGCTCCATCCGCCAGCCCGCCGCCTTGTGTGGCGTGGTCGGCTTCAAGCCCACCTATGGCCTGGTCAGCCGATATGGGCTGGTGGCGTTCGCCTCGTCGCTGGACCAGATCGGCCCGTTCGGGCGGACAGTCGACGACGCCGTCACCCTGTTCGAGGCGGTGGCCGGCAACGATCCACTGGACGCCACCTCCTACCACGGCCCCGTGCCCGTGATCCGTCCCACCCTTGACCAAGGCATCGACGGTGTGCGGGTGGGTCTGGTGAAGGAGCTGGACGGAGAGGGTTATGAGCCCGCGGTGCTGACGGCGATCAGCGCCATGATCGACAGGCTGGCCGGCGACGGCGCGCAGATCACCGAGGTGTCCCTCCCCAGCTTCGAAGTGGCGCTTTCGGCCTACTACCTAGTGGCGCCCGCCGAATGCTCGGCCAACCTGGCCCGCTTCGACGGGGTTCGATATGGGCTGCGCGTGTCCGGGGCGACCGTGGAGGAGATGATGGCGCGGACCAGGGCGGAGGGCTTCGGGCCCGAGGTGATCCGGCGAATCCTGCTGGGTACCTATGCCCTCTCCGCCGGCTACTACGAGGCCTTCTACGGGCAGGCACAGAAGGTGAAAACCCGGATCATCGATGAACTCGCCGCCGCCTATCGCAACGTCGACGTTCTGATCTCTCCGACCAGTCCGACGACAGCCTTCGAACTGGGGGCCCGGACCCAGAACCCGTTGGCGATGTATCTGTCCGACGTCTGCACCATCCCCGCCAATCTGTCCGGGCACCCGGCGATCTCGGTGCCGGTCGCCCTGGATGGGTCGGGGCTTCCGATCGGCCTCCAGGTGATGGCGCCGGCACTGGGCGAGCCGATGCTGTTCCGGGTGGCGAAGGCGGTGGAGGAGCGGGCCCGCTTCCACGCCCGACCGGCGCTGAGCGAGGCCCCGGTGTGACCGCCGGCACTACCACCAACACCGGTATTGCCACCAACACCTGGGAGCCGGTGATCGGGATCGAGGTCCACGTAGAGCTGCGCACCGCCTCCAAGATGTTCTGCGGCTGCGCGGTCTCCTTTGGCGAGGAGCCCAACAGCAGCGTCTGTCCCACCTGCCTGGGTCTTCCCGGGGCCCTGCCGGTGGTGAATGCCACCGCCATCGAATGGATCGCCCGGATCGGATTGGCGCTGCATTGCGAGGTAGCCCCCCGGTCCATCTTCCATCGCAAGAA
>DATHSX010000146.1:0-3193 GCA_035463935.1 Acidimicrobiia bacterium
CTCCATGGCCGGCCCCGTCTGGGCCAGAGCCAGGGACGGCAGGACCAGCGCTGTGAGGCCCGGTCCCCGCCCTGATCAACATTGGGTCGTTGACAAGGATGCGGTCCTCGAGCTGCCGTAACTGGGGGCCTGGCTCCAGACCCAGTTCGCCGAGATGATTGGCTATCCGGCGATAAGCCCTGAGGGCGTCGGCCTGGCGGCCGCTGCGGTAGAGGCCGAGCATGAGGTGGCCCCAGAGGCGCTCGCGCAGGGGATGAACCGCTAGCAACGACTCCAGCTCCCCCACCAGCTCGTGGTCAGAGTCCCTGGCGAGCCGGGCTTCGAACAGGTCCTCCAGGGCCGAAAGGCGCAGCTCCTCGAGCCGGCGAGCCTCCCCCTCGGCGAAGAGCTCGTAGGAAACCTCCTCGAGAGCGGGTCCCCGCCACATCCCCAGGGCCGCACGCAACCGTTCCTCAGCGCGCTCAGGATCATCGGACAGTAGCCGGCGCCCCTCGAGGGCCAGACGCTCAAACCGGTTGGCATCGATGGCATCAGGGTCGACCGACAGGAGGTAACCGGGCGGTCTCGTGATGATCAGGTCCGGTCGGTCCTGAGAGAGGGGCTGCAGAGCCTGGCGGAGATGAGCGACGTGGACTCGCAAAGTCGCCGCCTCACGCCCGCTGAGACCCTCCCCCCACAGCGCATCGATGATGCCGTCCTTGGACACTGTCTGATTGGGGTGAAGCAAAAGGAGGGTGAGCAGCGCGCGCTGTTTGGCCCCCTTCACCTCGATCAGCTGGCCATCCTTCGACACCTCGAGGCGGCCCAGAATCCCGAACTGCACGTTGGTTCCTCTCGGTCTTGATGTTATCGGACGATGGGGCACGCTATGGCCCGTCCGTTAATGCCGCGTTAAATCGAGGCTTCACGTTCCTTTTGCACCCTCGTGTGACGCTTCGGGGAGCGTCTCAAACGGAGCGCCGACAGGTGAGAAACCTTCCTGTCCCACGTGCTGGAGGTGAAGGAACGATGAAAGAACGACGGTATGCATTGCTGATCGGCTTGGCTGCGATCACGGTGGCGGCGGTGGCCATTCCGGCTCTCGCCGGCCGGCCCCAGCTTTCCCAAGTCCGGACGGCGACCGCCCGTTACCACTCGGTAACTCAGGCGGAGTCGGCCGGCTACGAGAAGTTTCTCGATTGCTTCGATTCGGCCGAGGGCGGCATGGGTCAGCACTACGTCGACCCGAGCTTGATCGACGATGGTGTCGCCGATCCCCTTCGTCCGGAGGCGCTCGTGTACGAAGTGGACGGAGCCAAGCTCACCCTGGTGGGAGTGGAATGGGTCGAGGTGGGCGCGGCCGGCGACAACGCACCCGCACTCTTCGGACAGGAATTCCACTACAACCCCGACCTGGGAGTGTGGGCTCTGCACGCCTGGATCTGGAAGGACAACCCCGGCGGGATGTTTGCCGGATACAACCCGGACGTCGCCGCGTGCCCGGTGACTCTCCCGGCCTGGCTCCCCTGATCCAAGCTGCTTCCTGAGAGGCGCCCTACCGGCGCCTCTCAGACCTGCGATCCGGTTTCGGACGTGAGCGTCTCGGTGCTCGCCGCCGGGACGATATGGCCGTCGATACGTTTGACCATCACCTGCTTGCTGACGGTGAAGCCGAGCCGGGTCCAGACACTGAAGTCCTTAGCCAGCTCGGAATCTCGCCTGACGACATCGATGAGGTCAACCGGCGCGGGGTGATCTAGGAGTCCGGGTTTACTCCTCATTCAGGACGACGCGACCGAACTCACCCGGGGCCAAGGCACTCTCGGTCCCCCACTTCGTCCAGCTACTTCGAGGCCGGGCATTACCGCCAATCAGGCGTTTGCGTCGAAGGTCCCAGTGAAACTGTCGGCCTCGGTGAGGGCACCGGCGTCAACCACGGCAACGGTGGAGCAGGCAAAGCTGCCAGATGCCCCGCTGGCGTCTTGCCGGGTGATGTCGAACTCGCAATTGGAACTGTCACCACCCGCCGAAGCGGTGCCGTTTGTCCAACTGATGCTCGGAGTGGAGGGATCGAGCCCGAGGACCAACAATGTCGTCCCGCCGCCAAAGGTCATGGTCCAGACCCCGTTGTCAAAGAAGCTCATGCTGGGATTGAACGGCTCCTCGCCGCTGGCTTCGAAACCACCGCTGATCTCGTAGGTGATCGAACCGGCGCCACTCGTACCGCCACCGCTCTGGCCTTGGGTGGTGCTGGTGGACTCCTCTACGGTGGTCGGTGTCTCGCCTGCGCCCTCATCGGAGGTCTGAGCCGAAGTGTCGTCGGAGGTCTGGGCGTTTCCTCCCCCACAGGCCAACACCGTCGCCGAAACGAGCGTGAGCACAACTAACAACCGCAGAAAACGCATCCGGTCCTCCTCGCATTCAAACTATGGACGGCCTGCCCAATCTAGTTGGGTATAAGCGCTGCCCAGAATCGGAGCGATCCATCCAAAAGGGGTCTGCGACCTGCATACCAGTGCGGAGCGACAACTTTGGACTCGGGATTCTTGGAGAGCTGGGGATTTGACGACGAGTGGCACGAGGCCAACGCACCGGGCATCGTCCGGTGCTCGATCACCGGCTATGGCTCCGCCGGTCCCAAGGCGCACAAACCTGGCTACGGCTTCGTCCTCCAGGCAGAAACCGGCTCATGGCCATCACCGGCGAAGCCGATGGAACCCCGATGAATCTGGGAGTCGTCATCGTCTATGTCTGCGCCGGGCTGACGGCGGTATCGCAGCACTCGGAGCCTTCCAAGCTCGAGCTCAATCGGGCGTGGTCAGCATTGTGAAGTGAGATTCCACGACATCGGACATCTGGTCAATGTCGCCTTCAACATCTCGTTTCGGGTAAGGAAGCCCGACGCTACGGCAACAGTCATCCCCAACATCGTTCCTATCGAACCCAAGCTGGGTGAAGACACAGTTGAAGTCCTCACCGAACTCAGATGTTCGCCTGACGACACCGATGCGCTCGACCGGCGCGGGGTGATCTAGGAGCCCGCGTTGTACTCCTCATCCGTGACCGCCCGCGGCTCCCAGACGGTGGCGCCGCCGGTGGTGATCGAAATGTGCATCATGTAGGAATTGGGGCCTGCCCCGTGCCAGTGTCTCTCGCCGGCCGGGGTGTAGATCACGTCGCCAGCAGCGATTCCGACGACCTGGCCGTCGTCGTT
>DATHSX010000147.1:0-2490 GCA_035463935.1 Acidimicrobiia bacterium
TAGTGGTCCCGGAACGTGTGGTTTTGAGCCGGGTCGAGGACCTCGAGCAGAGCAGAGGAGGGATCGCCCCGCCAATCGTTGCCGACCTTGTCCATCTCGTCGAGGAGGAAGACCGGATTCATGGTGCCGGCCTCGATCAGAGCGCGGGCGATCCGCCCGGGCCGGGCACCGACATAGGTGCGGCGATGACCGCGGACCTCGGCCTCATCACGGATGCCACCGAGCGACACCCGGGCGAACTTGCGGCCCAGGGCCCGGGCGACCGACTCGCCCAGTGACGTCTTCCCAACGCCCGGAGGTCCCACTAACAGCAGGATGGCTCCGGACTGGCGCCCGGTGGGCTCGTTCAGCCCTCGGTCCTGGCGGAGTTTGCGAACCGCCAGGTGCTCGACGATGCGCTCCTTGACGTCTTCGAGCCCCGTGTGGTCGGCATCGAGCACCGCCCAGGCCTCGTTGAGGTCGAGACGATCCTCCGAGCGCTCGCCCCAGGGGAGATCGAACATGGTGTCGAGCCAGGTCCTGATCCAGGAGTGCTCGGGGGATTGCTCCGACATGCGCTCCAGCCGGTCGATCTCGCGCTCAATCGCCTGATGCACCTTCTCGGGGAAGGTGGTCTCGGCCAGACGCTGGCGATAACCGGTGGCGGCCCCTTCCTCCTCACCGAGTTCTTTCTTGATGGCCTCCATCTGCTGGCGGAGCAGGTATTCACGCTGGCCCTTGTCGATCCGCTCGGCGGCGTCCTCCCGGACCCGGCGTCGCAGCTCGAGGTCGGCCAGCACCTCCCGCATCCAGATCAGCAGCTTGCCCAATCGCTCGCGGATATCGAGCGTTTCCAGGATCTCCACCTTCTGTTCGAGAGAAAGATCCGGGGAGTAGACGGCCAGGTCGGCCAGCTGGGAGGGGTTCTCCAACCCGAGGATGCGCTCGGCCACCTGACCGATGCCGCGATGGTCGAGGACCTCGGTGACCACCGCCCGGTATTCGTTGACCAGCGAGTCGAGGGCCTCGTCGTGGACGTCGACCTCGGGGTAGGCCTCGAACTCGACCCAGAGGGCGCCGGCCTCGTCGTTGGAGCCGCCGCCGACCCTGGCCCGGGCAACTCCCGAAACGACCACGTTGCCGTCATCGTCAGCCTGCTGGATCTCGGCGATGGTGCCGACCGAGGCGTATCGGCCCTGGACCCGGGGAACCAGGATCAGCCGGTGCCCGGACTGGTTGGCGGCCGCCAGGGCGATCTTGCCCTCGGCGGTCTCGATTCGAAGCGTGACCACCATGTGCGGGAACACCACGCCGTTGCGCAGGGGGAGGACCGGCAGGGTGGTCAGATCGAGCTTTTCCGTATCGTTCACAAAGACTCCAAAAGTGGTGCGTAGATGGCGCTGCGTGGAAGAAAACCCGTCAGCAGGTTGTGATATTTCCGGTTTGGTGGAATATGACACTACCTGACTCAAGTTCTACTGTGTACATACACTCATGACTTACCACCAGCCACTCAGAACGGAGTATCCATGGCCCGCGCAGTAGGAATCGACCTGGGGACCACCAACAGCGTCATCGCCACCCTCGACGGTGGGGACCCGACCATCATCGCCAACGCCGAAGGCTCCCGCACCACCCCCTCGGTGGTGGCCTTCAAGGACGGCGAGGTGCTGGTCGGTGAGGTCGCCAAGCGTCAAGCGATCACGAACCCCGATCGGACGATCCGCTCGGTCAAACGGCACATGGGAACCGACTGGAGCGCGGACATCGACGGGAAGAGATATACCGCCCAGGAGATCTCCGCCCGGATCCTGATGAAGCTCAAGCGGGATGCCGAGTCGTTCCTCGGCGACACCATCACCGAGGCGGTCATCACTGTTCCCGCTTACTTCAACGATGCCCAGCGCCAGGCCACCAAGGAGGCCGGCCAGATCGCCGGGCTCAACGTCTTGCGCATCATCAACGAGCCCACCGCCGCCTCCCTGGCCTACGGCCTTGACAAGGAGACCACCGACCACACCATCCTCGTGTTCGACCTCGGGGGCGGCACCTTCGACGTGTCGGTTCTGGAGATCGGCGACGGAGTCTTCGAGGTGAAGGCCACCTCGGGTGACACTCATCTGGGGGGCGACGATTGGGACCAGGCAGTGGTCGACTGGTTGATCACCGGCTTCAAGAACGACCATGGGGTGGATCTGGCCAAGGACCGCATGGCGAGTCAGCGGCTGAAGGAAGCGGCCGAGAAGGCCAAGATCGAGTTGAGCCAGGTCGCCGAGACCGAGGTCAACCTGCCGTTCATCACCGCCACCGCCGAGGGACCTCTGCACCTCCAGCGCAAGCTCACCCGGTCCGAGTTCCAGAAGCTCACCGAGCACCTCCTCGACCGCTGCAAGGGCCCCTTCCAGCAGGCGATCAAGGACGGGGGAATCCCCGTCGCCGACATCGATCACATCGTCCTGGTCGGCGGCTCCACCCGGATGCCCGCCGTGCAGGAACTGGTAAAGGGTCTCA
>DATHSX010000148.1:0-1684 GCA_035463935.1 Acidimicrobiia bacterium
CGTCGTAAGCCACGGGCTATCCCACGACCTCGTCGGTACGGGTGTCCCGTCGAATGGTGAACCAGCGCCGGCAACCGTATTCGTGAAACCAGCGCTCGACCGTCTCCCCTTCCGGGTTGGATCGCATGAAGCCGCGATCGAGATCGCGGGCGGCGGGATCGGTGATCGAATCGGGCACGGTGGGGATCTCCCCGTAGCGGAACTCCTCCACGCTGCGCCGGCCACAGTTCGGGCATTCCAGGAAGAGCATCTAACGCCCTATCCCGACTGGGCTCATGGTCGTGCCTCCCCGAGGTCGATGCCCCGGGCCCGAACCGGCGAGCGATGCCGGCATCAGTGAGTCCCCGAAGAGCCGCGGTCGGCCAGGGTCCGATCCCGGGCAAAACGGTCCAGGGCAAACGGGGCGATGAGATCGGGCGTCCGTCCGGTGGCGATCAATTCGGCCATCTGCTCGCCGCCGGCCGGTATCGCCTTGAAGCCCCAGGTGCCCCACCCGGTCGTGACCAGTAAACCCTCGACTCCGGTTTGTCCCATCACCGGTGAGTAGTCGGGCGACATATCGCATACGCCGGTCCATTGGCGGAGAATCCTCAGATTGCCCATGAAGGGGAGCAGGGCCAGCGCTCGTCCGGCGCACGAGGAGAGAAAGCCGTACGAGGACCGGTACGAGTAGGCCGGCTGGCGATCGATCTCGGCGCCGATCAGCATTTCCCCTCGGGCCGTCTGGCTGACGTAGAACAGAAGCTCGGTGGAGGCGACGATCGAATCGAAGGTGGTGGCGTAATGGTTCGTGACGAAGGCCTGCAGCGGATGGGTGCGGATGGGGAGCCTGAGCCCGGCCATGGAGGCGAGGGAGGTGACATGGCCGCCAACCGCCATCAGCACGGTGCCGGCGGCGATCCGCCCGCGGGTGGTCTCCACCCCCACGATGCGGTCTCCCGCCACGACCAACCCGGTCACCGGGGTTCGCTGATGAACATGGACACCCCGGGCCATCGCCCCTTCGGCCAGGGCCCACACGACCCGGTCATGGCGGGCCGTGGCCCCGTGGGGGTGATAGGAGGCGCCCAGCACCGGATGCCTCCCGGCTCCGTTGAGGTCGAGCTGCGGACAGATCTGGGCTATCTCGTCAGGGCCTACAAAGAACGTCTCTGAGCCATAGGCGGTGTTGATCGCCGCCCGGGCCCGCTCCGCCCGCAACCCCAACTCGGTGTGGGCCAGCCAGAGCAGCCCCTTCTCCATGTGCATGATCCATCGTCCGGTCTCCGCCTCCAGCCCCTGATAGAGCTCGAGGCTGTGCTGGTAGAAGCGGACCGCTTCCGGAATCCCGTAATTGGCCCTGATCACGGTGGTGTTGCGCCCGGAGTTGCCCGAGCCGATGTAGGCCCGTTCCAGCACTGCCACGTTGGTGATGCCGTGACGGGTGGCGAGGTAGTACGCCGTGGCGAGGCCGTGACCGCCTCCGCCGATGATTACCACGTCGTAGGCGGGGAGCGGGTCCGCCCAGGTCAGAAGGATCTGCCGCTCGACGAACTCGTTCACAGAGACCATCCTCTGAACCTGGTGCTGGACGAGCGGCCCTGTTCCAGTCTGGGGTACGAAGAACGAGCACCGCTCGGGAGGCGCCGACCTCGCCCGGAAGCCTTCCTGAAGCGCCGGATGGCGGGGGCGAGCCTCATCGGAG
>DATHSX010000149.1:0-2148 GCA_035463935.1 Acidimicrobiia bacterium
AGACGAACCGCCGCGAGAAGACCGGGCCGCGATCGGGGGTCATCGTCAGGTCGGCCAGGGTGTGAATGACGAAGGTGCCGGACAACACGGTCTGGGGATACCTGCGTCCGTCCGGACGCATGGCCGGTAACCGATCCGGCATGAGCTCAGCCGCCGCCCGATTGAGCAGCGTGCGGAACCGGTAGGTGGGGACCTGCTCGGTTCGCCCTTCGGAGCGAACCGTTACCTGCCAGGGGCCCTCGCCGTCGGCGGTCTGCTGAACCCGGATGTTCTCCAGCCGGCCGTCGAGCAGCCCGGCCTGGGCGAGAAGCAAATCGAGGTCGTGGCCCGCCACCTCGAAGGACCAGTGGACGAACGGCGATTCCTCGCCCGGGGAATCCACCGCGCGCAGATAGGGCACGTCGAGACCCGGGAAGATGTCCTCGGACTCCCGGGTGCGGGGCCCGGCGGTGCTGCTGTAAAGCGTCTGGGCGGGTCGTCCGTTGTAGACGAGGATCTGGCCGGCCGTGTCTTCGACCGCGGCCCGCCAGCGCTCGCCGTCGCGGGAGCCAAGACCTGCCAGGCCTGCATAGACCTGGCAGGCGGTGGTGGCGCAGATGTCGTAGCCGTGCTCGCGCCCGGTGGCGGTCGGACCGACGGCGAGAGTGTGAGCGAGATAGGTGCGGGCCGCCACTGCCTGGGCCCGGAGGGCCTGGTCGGGCCAGGCGAAGGGGACTTCACGAATGCCCAAGAGATAGTCCTCGGGCCTAAGAGTCTCGGTGACAGTCACCCCGTCCCCCCGGGCGATGATGCGCAAGGGCCCCGAGAAGAGGTCTTCACCGATCCGGACGACCGACCCGGCCATGGTCGCCACCTCCATCGTGTCCCCCTCCACGAGCGCGGGCAGGGGCGCGGAGGGGGAGGGAGTCGTCGAAGTGCTGGCCAGCAGGCCGGCAACGACCAAGCCCCAGAGGTTGTGCGGATACCTAAGAATCACGCCGCCCGATAACCGCACCCAGCCGTCCGAGCTTGCCGACGAAGTCCTCATAGCCGCGGTCGATGTGGTGGCTGTCGCCGACGGTAGTAGTCCCGTCCGCCCGCAGGCCTGCCAGCACCAATGCCGCCCCGGCCCTGATATCGGGGGCCAGCACCGGACACCCGGACAACTCGGCGACCCCCCGGATTACCGCGTGCTGGGATTCGGTGATGATGTCGGCTCCCATGCGGGCTAGCTCGCCCACGTAGCGGAAGCGGGCGTCGTACAGGTTCTCGGTGACGATCGAGGTGCCGTCCGCTACGGTCAGCAGCGCCACCATCTGTGGGTGCATGTCGGTGTGAAAGCCCGGGTAGGGCAGGGTGGCGAAATCGACCGGGCGGGGACGTTCGGGGCCACGGACCCGGAGCCAACCGTCTCCCCGCTCAACGCTGCAACCTGCTTCCTCCAGCTTGCTCAGCTCCATCCGCAAATGGGTGGGGATGCATCCGGTCACCGTCACGTCTCCGCCAGTCATGGCGGCAGCCACGGCGTAGGTCCCGGCCTCCAACCGATCGGGGATGACCCGGTGCTCGGTGGGCGTCAGTTCCGGCACGCCCTCGATGTGGATGATGGGCGTGCCGGCCCCGGTGATGGCCCCGCCCATGGCGTTGAGCTGTTGGGCGAGGTCGGTGATCTCGGGCTCGCGAGCGGCATTGACGATGACGGTTTCGCCCTTGGCGACCACCCCGGCCAGCATCACGTTCTCGGTGGCGCCCACCGAAGGGAACGAGAGCTCGATCTCCGCCCCCACGAGCCCGCCTTCGGCCCGGCCTTCGAGGACGCCGTGCACAAGCCGGAACGAGGCGCCCATTCGCTCCAACCCCTGCAGGTGCATGTCGATGGGACGGGCGCCGAGATCGTCGCCCCCGGGCAGGGCCACCCGGGCCTCCCCGCACACGGCCAGCAGTGGTCCCAGCACCACGATGGAAGCTCGCATCCTGCGCACGAGTTCCAGAGGCGCTTCGGGAATGGGCTGCTCGGGGGTCACCAGCCACAGCGATCCGTTTTCGCGGCGGATGTGGCAGCCCAAATGGGCCAGGACGTCGGCCATCAGATCGACGTCGTCGATTCTCGGGACGTTGGTGAGCTGGTGCCGTCCCGGCGCCAGGATGGCCGAGACCATCTCCTTGAGG
>DATHSX010000150.1:0-16963 GCA_035463935.1 Acidimicrobiia bacterium
CAGATCTGGACGGCGGGGTTCCCCTTGGCCACCAGGCGTCCGACGTTGTCGCCTAGCCGGCTGGCGCTGTCCCGCAGGACTATGTCCCCGATCAACTCGTCGCCGACGTAGATCAGCGAGACCTGCGCCCCCAGGGCCCCGGCCAGTTGGTGCCCGCGCGCTGCTGCCTGGTTGGCGGTGATCGATCCGTCGATTCCGATCAAGACCTTGCCGTACTTGGCCGGCCGGCGGTCGGGTTGGGAAGTGCGGACCACCAGGATGTCGATCGGGGAGAAGTGGGCCACGTTATCGGGAATGCCTCCGAGGCCGAACCGTTTCGCCTCTCCCATGCCGTGGTCGCCGATCACTATCAGGTCGGCCCTGAGGTCGGCGGCGGTGGCCATGATCGTCGCGGCGGGCTCTCCAGTGCGATGTTCGGTTTGGGCGGTGACCCCCGCCTCCGCGGCCCGGCCAGCCGCGCCCTGCAGGACCTCGGGCCCGTGATTCGGCCCGGGTAGGGTCGGATCCGTGACATGGAGTATCACAAGTTCAGAGCCGAGATACGCCGCCAATCCCGCGGCTGTTCGCTCGGCGACGGCCGAGGTTGGCGACTCGCGCGCCCCAACCAGGATTCTGCGGTAGGTGCTCAAAACGGTTTGAGGATCATCAGGTAGACGATGAAGACTATGGCCACGGCCCCGGTGCCGGCGACCAGCAGAGGATTGCCCGAGTCGAGCACCCGGGCGAAATCCTGGGCCGATACGGCCGTGCCGGATTCCATGAGATCAATGATCAGCCGGATACGCCGGAAATAGCCCCTGGCCAGGGGGAACATCATTACGCCGATGGCGATGAGCAGCCCCAGCGACACCCAGATCCAACCCTGTCCAAACCACCGACCGGCGATGCCGGCTCCGACCCCGCCGATCAACAGGATCAGAGTGGAAACGTAGAAGGCGGCCACAGTTCCGCCGCTCAGTTGCAGGATCCCCGAGATCCGCTGCGGGTCGCGGATTCGGCGAAGGAGGGTGGTCGCGGCCATCGAGGTCCCGTGGGCGGCCATGAACCCGACCACACCGATCATATGGATGAACTTCCACCACTGGTAGCCCAGGCACCACCTCCTGAAGTGGCGAGGGTTCCACATGAGGGGCCTGTCGTCAACTAGCCGCCGACCCCGGTCGTCAACTAGCCGCCGACCCCGTGGCGGCGCAACCCCTCCACCACCCGGGAGGGGGTGAGCGGGAGCTGGTCAAACCAGACGCCGGTGGCGTCGTGGAGGGCGGCGACCACGGCGGGCGCATACGGAATGAATGGCATCTCTGCCATGCCCTTGGCGCCCCAGGGCCCCAGGGGATCGGGCACCTCCACCATCACAGTCTCCACACTCAGCGGAATGTCGGCTATGCCCGGGATCAGGTAGGCCGACAGGCGGGGGTTGACGATCCGGCCACTCTCCACCTGGAGGTCCTCGGTCAGGGTGTAACCGTGGGCCTGCACCACCGCCCCTTCCACCTGCCCTTCGATCAGGTCGGGGTTGATGGCCCGTCCTACATCGACCGCACAGATCACGCGATCGACCCTGATGTGCCCGGTATCGATGTCGATGGAGAGGTCCACGGCTTCCGCCACGTATCCGTATGCGAAGTTGGGTTGTCCCGCGCCGGTTTCCGGATTGAGCGCCTCAGTCGGAGGCGGGACGAAACGGAACTCTCCCCGGGCCGGACGGTCTCCCTGTATCCAGCTTTTGGCGGCCTCTTCGGCCGCACCGAGGATGGCATTGCCCGCCATCCAGGTGGTCCGCGAGGCGGAGGCGGAGCCCGAGTCGCCCGTGAAGGCCGTATCGGAGTACACGGTTTCCACCTTCGAGAAGTCGACCCCGGTCGCTTCCGCCGCCATCTGCTTCAGCACGGTGTGCGCTCCTTGGCCCACGTCGGCCGAACCGTGGAAGAGGATCACCCGGTCGACTTCCTCGCCGACCCCATGGAGCTCGATCCGCGCTTCGCATCGCTCGGCGAAGCCGAAGGAGAAGCCGATGTTCTTATACCCGCAGGCGAATCCCCGGCCCCGGCGCACCGACGAGGCGCTGGCCGGGAGCGAGGCGAAGGGCTGGAACGGCATCTCCGGCGGCTGCGCGCCGGCCGCCGTGGCAGCCGCCTCTATGACTGGTATCAGGCCAACCCCCGCCGGCATCTTGGCCTGGGTGATCCCCCGCGCCCCGTCGCGGACCGCGTTGCGCAGGCGCAGCGCTACCGGATCCATTCCTAGCGCCTGGGCGAGCTTGTTCATCTGATTCTCGGCTACGAAGGCGCCCTGGGGGGCTCCGAAGCCGCGGAAGGCACCGGTCACTGGGCCATTGGTGTACACCGCGTAGCTGTCGATGCGGGCATTGGGGATCTCGTAAGGCCCGGCAACGCAAAGATGAAGATTGCCCAGCACCTTGTTGGTCGTGTAGTTGTATCCCCCGGCATCGAGATAGGCGTCCGCCTCGACGGCCACGATGCGGCCATCCCGGGTGGCCCCGAGGCGGGCAGTGATCCTCCCCGGATGGCGTTTGTGGTGTCCGATGACGCTCTCTTCTCGAGACCACTGGCTGCGGATCGGGCGATGGATCCCGCGGTGGTGCAACTTCCAGGACGCCAGAGCCAGCACGATCTGAAGCGACATGTCTTCCCGGCCCCCGAAGGCGCCACCGATGGCCGGATAGATCACCCTGATGCGATCGGCCGGCAAGTCGAGGGCGTGGGCGATCTGCTCCTGATCCTCGTGGACCCATTGTCCGGCGATCTCGACGGTGATCCGCCCTGCCTCGTCCAGGTAGGAGACCGCCGCTTCCGGTTGGAGGTAGGCGTGTTCCTGGAGAGGCAGGTCGTAGCGACCCTCCACCACCACATCGGCGGCGGCCCATCCGGCCTCGATGTCACCCTTACGGATGCGCAGGTGGTAGTAGGCGTTGGTGTCTTTGCCGGTCTCGGGATGGAGGAGGACCGGAGAGGCGACAGCCGCGTCGATCCCGGCCAGGACGGGCAGCGGCTCCCATTCGGCGACGATTGCCGTGGCTCCGGCCAGGGCCGCCTCCGCGGTCTCGGCCACGACCAGGGCCAGCTGATCTGCCTCCCACCGGGAGACATCGCATGCCACCGGCGAGCGTCCGGTGTGTTCGCGGCCAATCAGCACTGGTTGATCCCGAAATACCAGTCCGTACTCGTTGACCGGCACGTGGGCCGATGTGATGACCTCGACGACGCCGGGGACGGCGAGGGCGGGGGTCACCTCCAACCGGACGAGCCGGGCGTGGGGCTGGTTGGTGAACACCACCTGGGCATGGAGAAAGTCGGCCCGCCTGATGTCACCGGGGAATTGCGTACTTCCGGTGACCTTGCCCGGGGCATCGACGCGGGGCATCGCCCGGCCGATCGTCACGATGACTCCCGGGCGGCCTGCTCGATGGCGGCGACGATCTTGTAATAGCCCGTACAGCGGCAGAGGTTGCCCGCCAGGGCGTGGCGGATCGCTTCCCGATCGGGGTGGGGCGACTCTTCCAGCAGTTTGGCCGCCGCCATGAGGAAGCCGGGAATGCAGTACCCGCATTGCACTGCTCCTTGCTCGACAAAGGCCGCCTGGAGGGGATGCCCGGTGTGGCCGGCGAGGCCCTCGATCGTGGTGATTTCGGCTCCGACCGCCCGGCCGGCCGGGACCAGGCAGGACATCACCGCCATCCCGTCCAGGAGGACGGTGCAGGCCCCGCATTCGCCCTCGGCACAGCCTTCCTTGGAGCCGGTGAGGCCCAGCGAGTCACGCAGCCAGTCGAGCAAGGTCCCTGGTCCGGCCGGGGCGGTGACCGGATTTCCGTTGACTTGCGCCGCAACTGCGGTGGAGGGCTCGACCCGGTAGCCAACCTGGACGGAGGGAGCCGCCCCGGCGGCGAGCGTGATCCGGTGATCCGGCCAGTTCTCCCGCTCTTGTCCGTCAGCGAGGGTGAGCAGTGCTCGACCGGCCAGAATCCGGAGTTGCTCGGTCCGGTAGGCGGCGGTGGCCCGGATGTCGTCGATAGGGGTGGCACGACCCGAGATCAGACGCGCCGCTTCAGCTATCACCGCATCGGTCAATTCCCGGCCCACCAGGTAATCCTCGGCGTCGGTGGCGCTGACGATCGTCGGGGCGACGCTTCCCAGGCAGATGCTGGCCCCAGCCACGGTGGGCCCCTCGAAGTCGAGGACCATGGCCATATGGACAACCGAGATGGCCTGGGCCTTGCGCAGCCCGAGCTTGACGAACAGCCCCCGTTCGCTCGGCCGCATGACGCGCAGGCGCAGTCCGGTGACCATCTCCTCGGGGGCTAACACCGTCCGGCGGACGCCCAGATGAAAGCCCTCGAGGTCGACTGCCCTGGTGCCTTCGACCGATTCGATCACGACGGTGGTGCCAAGGGCACGAAGGGGGGTAATCGTGTCATTGGCGGGCGAGGCAGTCACCACGTTGCCCACCACCGTGGCCCGATTGCGCAGTTGCGGGGATGCCAGCTCCCAGCTCGCCTGGGCCAGGGGAAGGGCATGGTCGACCACCGACGGCGAAGTGACGATCTGCCGATGAGTGACCAAGGGACCAATCGCCAGGTGCTGCCCGTCGAAGTCGATCGAATCCAGGCCGGGCACCCGGGTCAGGTCGATGACGGTTGTCACGTCGGGATGCTGGCCCCGGGCAATCTCGAGGAGCAGGTCGGTCCCACCGGCGATCAGGCGGGCCCGGCCACCCGCGGCCGCCAGCTCCCGGAGGGCCTCCTCCTTGGACCGAGGGGCCAGGTACCCATCGAGGTGGAGCCGGTGGGTCTGGACCGGGTGCAGGCTCACCGGATCCGCCCGTTGTAGATCACCCCGCCGGCGCGGACGTAGGCAAGCAAGACCTCGGCGGCGTCTTCCCGATCCACATCGCGCACAACCTCGATCCCTCGCTTTTGCAGATTCTGGACCCAGTCCTCCGGTTTGTCGCCCTCGTCGAATCCAACCGAACGGGCGTCCTCCTCCCGGGCTCCGCTCACCATTCGGCCCACTCCCGACCAGGGCAGCGCCCCCAGGCACATGGCACAAGGTTCGACGGATGTGACGAGCTCGGTTCCCACCCCGAGATCGAAGTTGGCGAGGGCTTGACCGGCAAGAGCGATCGCCACCATCTCGGCGTGGGCGACGGCCGCCCGGGCAGAAACCACGAGGTTGACACCCGGGGCGATCACCTGCCCGGTACTCCGATCGAAGATGGCCGCGGCGAAGGGGCCTCCCGTCGAGCGGGCGACGTTGGCCCTCGCCAGGCTGATCACCAGGGCCATCCGCTGCGAGTCGGTGGGGTAGGTGCTTCCCAAAGGACACATTTCCGCGACCCAAGGGGGAAGAGCCACGGTCAGAGTGGGGAAAGAGCGGTCGGTCATCGCGAACTCAGGAGGCTGATACCTCGCCGTAGACGTCGGGTCGCCGATCGCGATAGAAGGCCCAGTGGCGCCGCACCTCCTCGATGAGGCTCAGATCCAGATCCCGAATCAGCACCTCATCCTCGGTGTCGCTCGCCGGGGGGCCGATGAGTTGGCCTCGGGGCGTGCAGAAATAGGAAGAGCCGTAATAGTCGGTGTCTTCCAGGTCTTCGGGTCCCACCCGATTGATCGCCCCCACGAAGTACTCGTTGGCCACCGCCGCCGCCGGTTGTTCCAGTTCCCACAGGTACTTGGAGTGACCGCGGGTGGTGGCGGAGGGGTTGAACACGATTCTGGCTCCCTTGAGTCCCAGCACCCGCCAGCCTTCCGGGAAGTGGCGGTCGTAACAGATGTAGACGCCGATGCGTCCCACCGCCGTGTCGAAGACCGGGTACCCGAGGTTGCCGGGCCGGAAGTAGAACTTCTCCCAGAACCCCTTGACCTGGGGGATGTGCGTCTTCCGATAGATCCCGAGGAAGTCGCCGCCGGCGTCAATCACCGCTGCCGTGTTGTAAAAGGTGCCCTCGTCGACCTTCTCGTAGATCGGGGCGATGAGCACCATCCCGGTCTCTTTGGCCAGGTCGATCATCCGCCGGATGGTCGGCCCGTCGGGGATCTCTTCGGCAGTGTCGTAGAAGGCCGCGTCCTGGACGGTGCAGAAATACGGGGTCGTGAAGATCTCCTGGAAACACAGGATCTGAGCGCCCTCTGCGGCCGCCTCCCGGGCATAACCGATGTTCTTTTCGATCATCGATTCCTTGTCGCCGGTCCATCGCGACTGGACCAGAGCGGCCCGGACTGCAGTCATCGGCACGTCCTCATCGGCAGGGAGGCTCCTCGGGAGGTTCGGGCTGGCGAGTCTAGGGAGGAGGTAAACAGGGCGGGCTGTGACCATCGTCTCGGAGTAGCGGGCACCGAAGTGCCGAACGAGTGGTTGGTGTTGTGCAGTGAGGAGCGGCCGGGGGCGGGGCGCGGGAGGGCGCAGGCGGTCATGGAGGCGAGGGCGGCTCAGGCCTCCCGACCGGCGTCTTCTGCGGTCGTCAGGCGGGGGACGTCTCCCAGGCTTTGGCGAATGGCACCAGTGAAGAGTCCGATCACCTGCTCGTCCGACGCAATCGAGGCGGCCACCGACGAATCCAGCAGCGGTGCCAACCCGGCGGTTCCGGTGGCATCGACCGCTACGCCGGTGGTGTTCCGGGCGATGCGGTTGATTTCTCGAATCTGGTCTTCGGTTACGACATAGGCCACCCCATCCGACGAGATCATCGCCCGGGTAACGGGTATCCAGTCGTAGGTGACATCGTCGAGGATCCCCGATGCCGCGGACCGGCCGACCGGCTCCCAGGGCCACATGTACCGCTCCGGGTGCTCCGAGGCGTCGGCCATCGTCTGTTCCTTGGCTTCGCCGGTATCGACTTCCGCCCCGCTGTTGGCCGCGATCGCTTCCCGCACGATCCGCCAGGCGCGATTGAGGGGGGCGGCCGCTTCGGTCTGGACGGTGCAGAGAACCGGTTCGGCGAGCAGCCATTGCTCGCGGATCCCGTCCGCAAGACCCTGCCACAGGGAGGCGGCCAGCGCCCCGCCGCCGACCTGCACGAACAACCGCACCTTTCCCCTCACCCGCGCCAGAGCCAGCTGCTCGGCCAGCTCCCAGCCGATGGTGCGGCCCCCATCGAAAGCCTTGGGGTTGACGGTGCCCTGTACCGAGAAGGGCACGGCGCCGCGAGCCACCGCTTGCTGGAGGCGCAGGTATGTGGGGTCGCCGCGTTGGCCGGCCAGCCGTTCGCAGGTTTCGATCTCGGCTCCCAGCCGCTGCAACTCGGACACGATCCGGGGGTCAGCCCAGGTCGGTATGAAGACCCGAAGCGGCCGATTCGCCGCCTTGGCCACCAGTGCCGCGGCCAGGGCGGCGTTCCCGCAGGAGGCGATCGCCAGTTCATCGCCAGCGGCGTTGTCGAGGGCGAGGTGGAGGAGCACCCCGAAGAGATGGCGAGCCTTGTGGGAGCCGCCGACGTTGCCCGTTTCGTCTTTGATCCAGAGCTGGTCCCGGAGCGACAGGGCGGTGGCAAGTTCGTCTTCGCGGGTAAGGGGGGTGACGGCAAAACCGTGTCCGGCCACCCCCGCCACGGCCTCGTCCAACCCCATGACCAGGGCGACGAAATCGGAATCAGACCATCCCCTGGCCAGGGCGGTCCGATAGGAGTCGAGCAACCAGCGGTAACGGATGAATGGGTTGAGCGAGCCCGCTTCAGAGAGTGGCGCCGGTTTGCTCATTGAAGTCGTTGATCATGGCGTCCCACGTGTCCAGATAGGGCCGCAGCCCTTTCCAAAAACTTGGTTGGCGGCGCACCTCGAAGTCGTCCAAGGCGACTTCTTGCTGTTCCACCCACGTGTAGTAGCCAAGGTTGAATATACGGCGACGCCCAACATCGCCCAACTCCAAATAGTCACCGGTTTCTCCGGCCACCAGGTAACGATCGAAGGCCTCGGCCGCCGCCGCGGGTCCAAATCCCCGAGGGTGGTCTCGTGCACTGATCCGCTCGACTTCCGAGCCGTACATCTCCGAGCCGTCCGTGGCCACGGTGACAATCGTGTCCCCGGCCCCCAGCGAGTGATAACGGGCGTCCTGAACGGCGGCCAGGACGTTGCATATCGAGGAGAGCCCGAGATGCCGGAGCTCTTCGATCAGCCCCGGATCCACACCGCGGCGGGCGAGGTACTCCTTTCCCACCGGGGTGTTGAACAGAAGCAGCAGGGTGTCGGTGGCGCGGTCGGTGATCGCCACCGCATCGTCGGTGTTCATCACGTTGTGGATCAGCGGTATGTGTTTGTCGCCGATGCCCTGGATGTTGTGCTCGCCGTATCCGTTGTAGAGCATGGTGGGACATTCGAGGGCTTCCACGGCGACGATGCGCGTCTCGTGCCGTTCCTTGAGGTAGTCGCCGGCACCCAGCGTGCCGGCGGAACCTGACGCGCAGACAAATCTTGCCAGCCGGCGCCCTCCGGCCGCCTCGAAGACCCGCTCCAGGGCGGGTCCCGTGACCCGCAGATGGGCGAGATGATTACCGAACTCGGCAAACTGGTTGAAGATGACGCTGGTCGGTTCTTTCGCCAGCTCCCGGCAAACGTCGTAGATCTCCTTGACGTTGGATTCGGTCCCGTGGGTTCGGATGACGTCCTCGGGCGAAGCGATCCATGCCTCCAGCCATTGGAAGCGCTCCCTACTCATGCCCTCCGGGAGCACCGCGACACCCCGGCAGTCCATGAGCCGGCTGATCGCCACCCCGCCGCGGGCGTAGTTGCCGGTGGAAGGCCAGATGGCGCGGTCTCTGGTCGGGTCGAATCCGCCGGACACGACCCGCGGCGCCAGGCAGGCGTAGGCCGCCAGGACTTTGTGCGCCCTGATCATGGGGAAGCGGTTTCCCAGCACGATCAGAATCCGGGCCTCGACTCCGCTCAGTTCGCCCGGTATCTCGAGGAAGCCGGGCACCTCTGAGCATCCCGTCCGGGCCGAGTCGTTGTACCAGTGAACCCGGAACAGGTTGGCGGGGTGGCGGTCATCCGCTCCGACGGCCTCCAGGGCGCGGGCGACCGGGGACGGCAGCGAGGCGGGGTTGGCCAGTTGGGCGAAGGTGGGCAGCACGATCCCCTGGCGGCCGAAGCGCTCGATCGTTCGCCGCAGGGCGTTGTCGTCGACCACTGAGTCGATAAGGCCCAACCGTTCCCGGACATCTGGGCGCGGGGCAGGCATGGCGACTCACATTACGTTTTCTTTGAGGACCCACCCGACCTGCGCCGGCTCCGGGCAACGAGGCAGGTGATGAGGCAAGATGGGGCAATGAGGATCCTCTTTGCCGACGTATTCGAGGGGTCGGCCCTCGACGCCCTCACCGGGGCTGGTCATGAGGTCCATTACCGGCCGGATCTCTCATCGGCGGAGGTAGCCGAGAACGTGGGGGACATCGACGTGCTGGTGGTGCGCTCGACGAAGGTGCCCCAAGAAGTATTCGACGCCGGGGGCCCGCTGGGTCTTGTCATCAGGGCCGGGGCCGGAACCAACACCATTGCCATCGAGGCAGCGGCGCGTCGGGCGGTGTACGTCGCCAACGTCCCCGGCAAGAACGCGGTGGCGGTGGCAGAGCTCACCATGGGCCTGATCCTCGCTCTCGACCGTCGCATTCCTGACAACGTCGCCGATGCCAGGGCCGGGGCCTGGAACAAGAGGGGCTACTCGCAGGCCGCGGGCCTGCTGGGGAAGACCCTGGGCATTGTCGGGCTCGGTCAGATCGGGCTAGCCGTTGCGGCCCGGGCGTCCGCCTTCGGCCTCCGGTTGACGACCGTAGCGAAGCGGCGTGGTCACCTCACCCAGGAGAGGATGCGAGAACTCGAGATCGAAACCGTTGCGGATCTGGCAACCCTGGCAGCCACCGCGGACATCCTTACGATCCACGTTCCCGCCGCTCCGGAAAGCCGCCACCTGATCGACGCCGACCTGCTGGCCCACGTCCGCCCGGGAACGATGATCATCAACACGAGCCGGGGCGACGTGGTCGATGAAGACGCCTTGCTTGCGGCCATCGCGGAGAAAGGCCTCCGGGTGGGCATCGACGTCTTCGAGGGAGAACCAACCGAAGGTAGCGGATCGTTCGACTCGCGGCTCGCCCGCCACCCGGCCGTGTACACCACCCATCACATCGGAGCCTCCACCACCCAGGCCCAGGAGGCGATCGCCGCCGAAGTGGTGGCAATGATCGTGGACTATCACCGAGGGATCGTCCGCAATGTGGTCAACCTCAGCCCACCGCCCCCGGGCGGCTCCATCCTGGTCGTCCGGCACTACGACCGCGTCGGGGTGCTGTCGGTGGTGCTGGAGGCCCTGAAGCGGGCGGGTTTGAACGTGCAGGAGATGCAGAATCAGGTGTTCGCCGGAGCGGGAGCCGCCGTCGCCAGTATCCATGTTGAGGGCAACGTCTCCGAACCGGTGCGAGCAGAGGTGGCGGCCAACCCCGACATAATCCACGTGACCGTTCGGCCTTTCCGGCTGTGACCCGATGGCTGGGGCCGGTGGTCGCGGGCCTGGTTGACCCTGAACTGGCCCCGGAGGTCGTGAGTCCGCCGTACGACCTGTACACCCCGGCCGAACGGGCCCGCCATGCCCGCGCCCATCCCCGGAGTTTTCTCAACGGCACTCCGAGCGAGGGCGACGATCCGGACACCGACCAGGCCGGCCGCCGGCAGCAGGCGTCCGCCTACCTGTCGCGGGAACTGGCGGCCGGAACCTGGCGGTTTGAGCGAGAGTGCCTCTACGTCCTGCGTCTGGAGAGCCATGGTCACGTCCAGACGGGGGTCGTCGGCGATGTCCCGGCCAGTCACTTTCCCGGCCTGATCCGGCCCCACGAGCACACCCGTCCGGCGCGGGTGGACGACCTGGCCCACTATCTGGCAGAGGTGGGGTACGGCTCGTCTCCGGTGGGCCTGACCTACCGCCGAAGCCCGGAAATCGATGCCATCGTCACCCTCGTCACCGACCGCGGGCCCGACCTCGACGCGACCCTTCCCGATGGCGACCGTCACCTGGTCTGGCGGATCGACACCCCCGAGGTGATCGACGGCCTGCTGGCGGCCTTCGCCGACCTGCCTTCGGCCTACATCATCGACGGGCACCACCGGGTGGCCGCCACTGTGCAGAGGGCGGCCGATCCCTCGACGCCCGCCGGCCGGTTTCTGGCCGCGGTCTTTCCCGATGACGACCTCAAGGTGTACCCCATTCATCGCTGGCTCGCGGCAACCTGGACCGCGCCGACAACCGCACCCGGGGGGGCATGCACTCCCCGGCCCGGCGTCGCCGTCGCGGTCACCCGTGATGGTGACTGGGAGATCGATCTGGGAGGGGGCGATGACGATGCCACCGCCCTGGCCCGGCTGGTGCTCGGTCCCCGCTTCGGTGTGTTCGATGAGCGCATCGATCCCCGGATCGCCTTCGTCCCGGGCTATCCCGGCCCGGAGGGCCTGCGCCGGAGGGTGGCGACGGCCGGTGGGGTGGGGTTCCTTCTCCATCCGGCCACCGTCGAGGCGGTCATGCGAATCTCCGATCAGGGCGGAGTGATGCCGCCCAAGGCCACCTTCTTCTACCCCAAGCCCCGCTCCGGTGTATTCCTGGTGAAGCGATAGCTCCCACCCCGCTGCGGCCCGGGGCGCGATCTGTCGACGGGTCAGCCACCAGAGTGCCAGAATCGATCCGTGGCCCGTTACCTGAACGTCGCCGCGGCCCAGATGGGCCCGGTCGCCCGCAATGACACCCGCGAGCAAGTGGTCGACCGTTTGCTCGACCTGCTCCGGGAGGCCCACGCCCGCGGGGCTGAGCTCGTGGTTTTTCCCGAGCTGGCCCTGACCACGTTCTTCCCGCGCTATTTCATCGAGGACCCAGCGGAGATCCGCTCCTGGTTCGAGGCGGAAATGCCGGGCCCCGCCACCAAGCCATTGTTCGAAGAGGCCTCCCGGCTCGGAGTGGGGTTCTGCCTGGGGTATGCAGAACTTGCGACCGACGATTCCGGGGTTACCCACCGCCACAACACCCAGATCCTGGTCGAGCGGGACGGATCGATCGTGGGCCGGTACCGCAAGGTGCACATTCCCGGGCACGAGCACCATGAGCCGTGGCGTCCCTTTCAGCACGCCGAGCGTCACTACTTCGAGCCCGGCAGAGAGTTCCCGGTGTGGCGGGCCTTTGGGAGCATCGTGGGTATGGCGATCTGCAACGACCGCCGTTGGCCCGAGACCTATCGGGTGATGGGTCTGCAGGGCGCGGAGTTGATCCTGATCGGGTACAACACTCCGCTCTACTACGCCCCCGACCCGCAGCAGAACGCCCTGCAGGCCTTTCACAACCATCTGGTCATGCAATCCGGCGCCTACCAGAACGGGGCCTATGTGGTGGGCGTTGCCAAAGGGGGGCCCGAGGAGGGGGTGGACTCGCTGGCCCAGACCGTGATAATCGCCCCCTCGGGACAGATCCAGGCCCAGTGCATCACCACTGGCGACGAAGTAGCCGTGGCCAGGATCGACCTCGACTACTGCCGATTCTACAAAGAGACCCTCTTCGATTTCGACCGCTATCGCATTCCTGAGGCCTACCGGCTCATCACCGAGCAGCGGGGAGCCGTACCGCCCCCCCGTTGAGAAAGTCCCGGATCAGTCGGCTACTCTCGCCGAGAGCCGAAAGGCCCCGTGGCGATCAGCGAAGTCCGGTGAGATCCCGGCGCTGTCCCGCAACTGTGATGCTCCTCTTTCCCGGGGAGATGAACCAGGTCGCCTGGTGTCACGGGACGAACGTAGCCTCGGATGAAGGCAAGTTCGTGCGACGCAGGGTTACGTCGCACCGGGCGTCCTTCATCCTCCGAAGGAGGATGAATCATGCGGATCATCGGGATCCTGGCGGCGGCCGGGCTGCTCCTCACCGCCTGCGGCACCGGAGACAGCGCAACCAGCGCCAGTCTCGCCAGCGGGACTACGGCTCCGTCTACCACGACGGCTCCGTCGACCACGACCGGCCTTAGTCCGGAAGAGGCGTTCCCGGTCACGGTTGGTGCCGCCAACGGCGAGGTGACCATCGAGCAGCGGCCGGAGGCGATTATCTCGCTGTCACCTACCACCACCGAGATGCTGGCAGCGGTGGGGGCCCTCGATCAGCTGGTGGCGGTCGACGACCAGTCCAACTACCCGGAGGGGATTCCGGTCACAGACCTTTCCGGCTTCACCCCCAACATCGAAGCGATCGCCTCCTACGAGCCTGACCTGGTGGTGGTGACAAACGACATCGACGGCATCGTCGGGGCGCTGTCCTCCGTCGAGATCCCGGTGTTGTTGATCCCCGCCGCTGTGACCCTGGACGACGTCTACTCCCAGATCGAGCAGCTCGGGGTGGCCACCGGCCACGCCGCTGCGGCCTCCCGGCTGGTGGCGGAGATGGTGGCCGAGGTCGACGAGATCCTTGCCTCGGTGCCTCCGGCCGACCCCCCGCTCACGTTCTATCACGAGCTCGATCCGGGCCTCTTCAGCGTTACCTCTTCCACTTTCATCGGGTCGGTCTACTCATTGGTCGGGCTGGTCAACATCGCCGATCCGGCCGACAGCGACGGGTTCGGTTACCCGCAGCTATCGGCCGAGTTCATCATCGAACAGGACCCGGACCTGATCTTCCTGGCCGACACCGTGTGCTGTGGCCAGAACGCCGAGGTGGTAGCGGCTCGGCCGGGCTGGGGTGACCTGCGCGCGATCCGCAACGGTGCGGTGGTGGAGCTGTCCGACGACATCGCCTCCCGCTGGGGCCCGCGCGTGGTCGACTTCTTGCGAGCCATCGCCGAGCGGACCGTCGCGGTTCGGACCGGGTCGTGAGCACGGCCCTGCTTCCCCGGGTGTCGCCTTCCCGCCCCCGGCGGGGGGCGCTGATCATCGGGCTGGCCGGGCTGACGAGCGCCGTCATCGCGGGAACGGTGATCGGTCCGGCCGATCTCGGGGTGTCCGCGGTGCTCCGGGCCATGGTCGACCGGCTGCCCCTCATCGACCTGACGCCGGAGCTGACCGCTCAGCAGCTGACCATCCTCTGGGATCTGAGAGTTCCCCGGGTCGTGCTGGCAGCCCTCGTGGGGGCGATACTGGCTCTGGCCGGGGCGGCCTATCAGGGGGTCTTTCGCAACCCCTTGGCCGACCCCTACCTCCTGGGGGTAGCCGCCGGAGCGGGACTGGGCGCCACCCTGGCCATCGCCCTGCGCGCCTCGGGCGTGATCACCATGCCGGTGCCTCCCGCCGCCTTCGCCGGAGCCCTGGTCGGGGTGGCCGCCACCTACTTACTCGGTCGGCGCTTCGGGGACCGGACTCCCACCACCCTGGTGCTGGCCGGGGTGGCCGTCGCCTCCTTCCTGACCGCGGCCCAGACCTACGTCCAGCAGAGGAACAGCGACACCCTGCAAGAGGTCTACTCCTGGATCCTGGGCCGGCTCGGCACCACCGGATGGCGTGAGGTTCTGCTCATACTTCCCTATGTGCTCGTCAGCGCCGGGATAATCCTGGCCCACCGACGCCTTCTCGATGTGCTGGCTGTCGGGGACGGGGAAGCGGCTGGACTAGGAGTGCCAGTGGCCCGGGTGCGGGTTCTGGTAGTGGCCGCCGCCACTCTCGGGACCGCCGCCGCCGTGGCGGTTTCGGGCCTGATCGGGTTCGTGGGCGTGATCGTCCCCCACACGGTGCGGCTGGTCAGCGGCGCCAGCTTTCGCTTCGTCCTTCCCCTGTCGATGCTCTTTGGGGCCGCCTTCATGGTCGCTACCGATCTGGCCGCCCGAACGGTCATCGCTCCCGCCGAATTGCCGATCGGAGTAGTTACGGCGTTTTTCGGGGCACCGTTCTTCATGGTCGTCCTCCAATCCTCACGGAGACCCGCGATTTGATCTCCCTCGAGCTGGCGCAGGTCTCGGTGACGGCGGCCGGCCACCGCATTCTGCAAGGCGTCGATCTCCTGGTTGACCCGGGCTCGTGGGTCGGGCTGCTGGGACCGAACGGTGCAGGCAAGACCACCCTGTTGCGAGCCGTGCTCGGCCAGGTGGAGAGCACCGGCCGGCTCCGACTGGGTCACGCCGACCTGAGGGAGATGAGTCCCAGGGAGCGGGCGAGGCTGATCGCCGCGGTGACACAGCGTCCCACCCTTCCCCCCGAGATGACGGTGGCGGACTACGTGCTGCTGGGTCGAACCCCCCATATCCCCTACCTGGGCTACGAGGGGCGGATGGATCTCGAAGCGGCTTCCGCTGCGGCGGCTCTCCTCGAGCTATCGGGTTTGGAGCACAGGCTCCTCGGTACCCTGTCGGGGGGCGAGCTGCAGCGGGCGGTGCTGGCCCGGGCCCTCGCTCAGCAGGCCCCCCTGTTGCTCCTTGACGAGCCCATTTCCTCACTCGATGTGGGCCATCAACAGGTGGTGCTCGAACTCGTTGCGCGTCTTCGAACCGAGCGTGGCCTCACTGTGATCAGTGCTCTCCACGACCTGACCCTCGCCGCCCAGTTCTGTGACCGCCTCGTGCTTGTCGCCGGCGGCCGGGTGGTGGCAGAAGGTGCCGCCTCAGTGGTCCTCACGGAGGGGGCTATTCGCGAGCACTATGGCGCCAGTGTCCGGGTGCTGGAGGACGGTGACGGAGGGGTGGTCGTGATCCCGGTCCGCGACCGTCAGCCCTGGCTGGTTTCGAACCCGGGTGACGCTGCTGGGATCCGCAGGTTTGACAGCCTGTAGGCGTCTTCCGACAATCCCCCGGTGACCAGTCAGGCCGCGGCCGTGGCGTTCCAGCTCAACGGTGCGGTGGTGAGCGCCTCGCCGGAGCATCCCCACCTGCTGGCCGCCCTCCGGGAGGAGCTCGGGATCTTCTCGGCCAAAGACGGCTGTGCTCCCTCGGGGCAGTGCGGCTGCTGCACGGTTCTGCTCGACGGCAAGGCCACCGTGTCCTGTTTGGTGTCGATGGAGAAGGTGGCGGGCCGGCAGGTGACCACATTGGAAGGGTTCGACCCGGCCGAGCGCGACCGGCTGGCCCGAGCCTTCGCAGCCACCGGGGCCCTGCAATGCGGGTTCTGCACGCCCGGGATCGTGGTGCGGGCCAAGTCGTTGTTGGACCAGAAGGGCCACAGCCTGGACCGGCCCACGATCGAGGGAAGGCTGGGCGCCCACCTCTGCCGCTGCACCGGCTATGTGAAGATCATCGAAGCGGTGGAGTTGCTCGCCTCGGGAGCACCCATTCCCGAGCCCGCCCTGCCCGGAGGAATGGGCAAGGTCGGCGCCAAGTACGAGGCGGGAAAGCTGGCGCTGGGCGACCGGGGATACATCGACGACCTCGCCATCCCTGGAATGCTGTTCGGCGCGCTCCGGCTGACCGACCACGCCCGGGCCGACGTCGTGCGCATCGATACCGGACCCGCCACCCGGGTGCCCGGGGTGGTGGCCGTGTTGACCGCCGCCGACGTCCCCGGCGAGCTGAAGGTGGGCCTCATCGATCAGGACTGGCCGGTCTTCATCCCCGAGAGTGGCCGTACCTCATACACCGGTGACGTCCTGGCGATGGTCGTCGCCGAAGACGGCCGGACCGCTCGACGGGCGGCCGACCTGATCCAGGTCGATTACCGGGTGTTGCGCCCGATCACCGACCCGGCCGCGGCCCTCGCCGACCCGGAAGACGCCGTATGGGGACTCGACGGCAACGTCCTGTCCACTTCCCAGTATCGGCGGGGCGACTTCGAGTCCGCCCTCTCCGGGTCGGCCCACACGGTGCATGAGGTCTTCCAGACCCAGCGAGTCGAGCACGCCTTCCTCGAGCCCGAATCCACGCTGGCGGTCCCCACCGGCGGGGGAACGCTCCATGTCTACTCGGGCGGGCAAGGGATATGGGACGACCGCGATCAGATCGCGTCCGTGCTCGGGATCGAGAAATCGGCGGTGACGGTCGAACTCGTCTCCAACGGGGGGGCCTTTGGAGGCAAAGAGGACCTGTC
>DATHSX010000151.1:0-4853 GCA_035463935.1 Acidimicrobiia bacterium
CGCCTCCAGCCGGGCCCGGGCCGCCACCACCTCCAGGCGCCCCTCGGTGTGTTCGAGCTCGGCCGCCTCCCACTGGTCCTGATCGAGGCGACGGGCCCGGGCCGCCTGCTCATATCCGGCCTGGGCGAGGCCAACCTCGACGTCAAGAAGCCGGATCTCTTCCCTTATCCGGTTCGACTCGTCGGCCTCAGCGAGCAGATGCGCGCCTACGAACTCGATCCGCTGGGTGACCGCTTCGGACTCGCGCTGGTCGCGCTGATCGGCTGCCGTCAGCGAGAGGAGGTCCCCCTGGACCACCGCCAGCGCCCCCTCGGCAGAGAGGCTCTCTTGATCAGCGAAAGAGCGTTCTTCGTCCTCCAGGATGCGGAAGCGCTGCTCGAACTGTTCGGCCCGGGCCCCGGCCGACGTCTCGCTGGCCACAGCCTCCTCCAGCTCGCCGCGAATCGACCCCAGCTCCACCGTCAAATCACGACGGCGCTCGTCGGCGTCCTCCCGGCGGGCGCGACGCGTGCGATGCCGCTCCTGGGCGACCTGCGCTACCCGGCGGAGACGCTCCAAGGTTGTCTCCAGGCGAGCGGCGGCTGCGCCATCCCGGTCGAGAGCGGCTCCCAGCGACGACGCCTCGGTCGTCAGCGTTCGCAATTCGGCGGCCAATTGTCCCACCTCGACCCGGGCCGATTCCGTGCGCTCTGCCAGCGCGGTCTCCTCCGCCAGGGCCGCAGCCGCTCGCGAGTCGAGATCGCGCAGGTCCTGGCCGCTGAGCTGGAGGACCAGCGCCTTCACCTCGCCCGAGACCAGGTGGTGCCGCTCGGCCGCCTCGGCCTGGCGTTTCAGGGGCCGCATCTGCCGGGTGACCTCGGCCAGTACGTCCTTGAGCCGGGTCACGTCCTCGTCGGTCCGCTCGAGCCGCCGCAGGGCCCGTTCCTTCCGCAGTTTGTGCTTGAGGATGCCGGCCGCCTCTTCGATGATCGCCCGGTGTTCCTCGGGCCCGGCGCTCAGCACCGAGTCGACCTGACCCTGGTTCACAATCACGTGCTGGTGCCGACCTACCCCGGAATCGCTGAGCAGCTCTTGGACGTCGAGCAGCCGGCAGGCTGCGCCGTTGATCTCGTAATCCGAGGAACCGTCTCGATAGAGGCGCCGGGTGATGGCGACTTCGTCGAGATCGAGCGGAAGGTCACGGACGGCGTTGTCGAAGATGACGGTGACCTCGGCGCGGTTGAGGGCTGGCCGGGTAGCGGTTCCGGCAAAGATCACATCCTCCATCCGGGAGGTCCGCAGCGATCTGGGCGCCTGGGTGCCCATCACCCAGTGGATGGCATCCACGAGATTGGATTTCCCGGATCCGTTGGGACCCACCACCACCGCCACCCCGGGGCGGAACTCAAGACGGGTGCGGTCGGCGAACGATTTGAACCCGGCTACTTTGACGGTCTTGAGATACATAGTTACAGGAATGTGATTCGGGAGATCCGAGGTTACCCGACAGCCACCCGGACGGCTGTCATGGCTCCCATGGCTGGTCGCGTCATTGCCTGATCAGGAAATCCTGGACGATCCGGTCCACCGGGACGGTTTCCGATTCGACGCCCACCACCCCCGAGCCTGCAGGTCCCAGCCACAGCCAGGCGACCAGGCGTTCCACCGCCTCGTCCTCGCCTTGGGCGAAGACTTCCACGGTACCCTCCCGGGTGTTGCGGACCCATCCGGTGAGCCGCAGATGACGGGCGGCGATCTTCACCCCTTGCCGAAAACCCACGCCCTGGACCCGGCCCCGTACGACGGCGTGCACCGCCTTCATCGTTGACACACCGGGCAGAAAAAGGACGAACGACCCGCCACCACCACCCGCTCGATGGGGGTTCCACAGCGACGGCAAGGCCCGCCTTCCCGGCCGTAGACCCGCAAGCGGCCGAGGAACTGACCGGCCTGGCCATCGGGGAGAAGGTAGGCCAGGTCGTCGAGGGAGGTCCCTCCGGCGGCGATCCCCGCCTTCAGGACCGACCTGATGCTCGACCTGATCTTCGTCAGCTCCCCGTGCTCCAGGTCGCCCCCCTGCCTGGTCGGACGCACTCCTGCTCGGAAGAGGATCTCGTCGGTGTAGATGTTGCCGAGCCCGGCGATTATCCGTTGATCCAGCAACAACGCCTTGATCGGCGCAGTGCGCCCAGTAAGGGCGGTCTCGAGTTCCCGAACCCGGGGAAGATCGCGATAGGCATCTCTCCCCAGATGCAGGGTGGTCTCCAGTTCGTCGGGAGTGAGCACGGCCACGAAGCCGAAGGTGCGCGGATCCACCAGGCGGACTTCGGCGCCGGCGTCGGTCCGGGCCAGGAAGTGCGTGTGCTTGGCCTCGGGCGCATCCGGCTTGACGATGGAGAGATGGCCCGACATCCCCAAATGGATGACCCAGGTCATCTCCGAGCCGAGGGTCGCCAGCAGGAACTTGCCCGTACGATCGAGCCGCTCCACCGTCTGCCCCCGCAAGCGATCGATTACGTCGCCAGGGTTCAGATTGCGCCGGCCGGTGCGGGGGTGACGCAACTCGACCCCCACCATGCGGTGCCCCTCCACCACCGGCGCCAGATGACGCCGCACCGTTTCGACCTCGGGGAGCTCTGGCATGCCCTCAAGGTACCGGCATCTCAGACGGCGTAGGTCAGGACCTCTGCGACCTTCACGATCACCCGGTCGCCTGGGCGGAAATCCGGTCCGGGGCCGAGACGCGAGCGGATCCGCAGGCCGCCGGCCAGGACCACCGTGACCAGCTGATCATGACCGAAATATTCCCGGTCGGCCACCATCGCGGGCCCCTGAGCATCAGGGGTCAGCACGACGTGCTCGGGCCTGAGCATGACGATCACAGGTCCGGTCAGCTCGGTGCGGAACCGGCCGACCGGGGTTTCCACCACGCCCTCCGCAGCCACGCCGGACAGGAAGTCGGCCTCGCCCAGGAAGCCCGCAACCCAGGAGTCGGCAGGGTGGCGATAGAGCTCGGGAGGCGGCGCGGTCTGCACCACCCGTCCTTCGCGCATCACCGCAACATGATCGGACACTGACAGGGCCTCCTCCTGATCGTGAGTCACGAACAAGGCCGTGGTCCGGGCCTCGCCGAGGATCGATTTCAGTTCCCGGCGGACCCGTTGCCGTAGCGACGCATCGAGATTGGAGAAGGGCTCGTCGAGCAAGATCACCGCCGGCCGGGGGGCGAGCGCGCGGGCCAGCGCGACCCGCTGCTGCTGTCCGCCCGATAGCTCGTGAGGAAGCCGTCTCTCCAGCCCGGCCAGGCCGACGAGTTCGAGTACTTCCGCGACTCTCGATGGGCGATGGGCGGCCTCCACCCCATATCCGATGTTCTCGGCCACCGTCAGGTGCGAGAACAGGGCGTAGTCCTGGAAGACCATCCCCACCCGGCGTCGTTCGGGCGGAATGTGGAGTCCCCGGCCCTCGACCAGCCTCCCACCTACTTCGACCGTGCCCGCATCGGGCCGCTCGAAGCCGGCGATCACCCGCAGGGCAGTGGTCTTCCCGCTCCCCGACGGCCCGAGTAGCGCCAACAAGTCCCCGATCGGGACTTCGACGTCGAACCCGTTGAGAGCGGCCGTTTGGCCAAACCGCTTATCCACACCCGTCACCCGGATCGCATGCTCACTCATAGAGGTCCCGGCCTATCAAGAGGTGAAGCGGAAGAGCCGACACCAACAGCAACACCAGGGCCGAGACCGAGGCCCGGGCATAGAAACCTTCGGAGGTCGCCGACCAGATGCGCACGGCCAGCGTTTCGAAGCCGGTGGGCCTCAGCAGCAATGTCGCCGGCAACTCCTTGATGGTGGTGAGGAAGACGAGTCCGGCACCGGCGGCCAGCCCCGGCCCTATCAACGGGATGGTGACCCGGAACGCAGTCGATAGAGCCGACCGCCCCAGCGATCGACTGGCTTCTTCCAGGCTGGGAGGGACCTCACGTAGCGCGGCCCGGGCCGGGCCTAGGGCCTGGGGGAGGAACATCGCCAGATAGGAGAAGAGCAGAAGGGGCAGCGTCTGATAGAGGGGCAGCAACAGGGTCACCCCGGTCAGCAGGATGCCCAGCCCGACCGTCAGATGGGGCAATCCGTAGACCGACCAGGTCACATTCTCGACCAAGATGCCGATCGCACTTCGATAACGGATGGTGAGGATGGCCAAAGGCACCGCCACCGTCACCACCAGGGCGGCCGCCAGCGTCGAGATGGAAAAGGATCGGGCCAGTTCGCCCCAGATGGCTCCGGGCACTACATCCATGCCGCCACCCCGCACCCACCATCCGACCAGCACGGACACCGGAACTACCAGCGCCACCAGTGCGAGCACCGAGAGCGACAGCGTGGCGAGAATCCGGCTCCGCAGCTTCAGGTGGGAGAGCGGGAGAGCGCGGCGCGGATGGCCGGCGAGGACCGCCATCCGGCGCCGGCTGCGCCTTTCCCCCCACACCACGACCAACGCCAGCCCGATCAGTAACACGGCGAGAGCCGTGGCGGGCCGGCGATCGATCCGACCGGCGTACTGGAGATAGATCGCCCGAGTGAAAGTGTCGTACTGGAGCAGCGACACCGCTCCGAAATCGGCCATGGTGTAGAGGGCAACCAGCAGCCCGCCGCTGCGAAGAGCTGGAGCGAGTTGGGGAAGGGTGACAGTCCTGAATAGTTTCCAACGGTCCGCTCCCAACCCGCGAGCGGCCTCTTCCTGGGCGGGATCGAGGGCGCGAAAGGCGGGGACCATGAGCAGATGCACATAAGGGAAGGTGACCAGGGAAAGCACCAGCCACGAACCCAGCAATCCGCGGGGAATCGGCAGGGGTCCCAGTCCGAGGGATGCCAGTA
>DATHSX010000152.1:0-1510 GCA_035463935.1 Acidimicrobiia bacterium
GTGTCGGTTCTTCCCAATCGGCCGGATACCTGGGACGAATTCCACTCCGAGATTCTGACCAAGCTCTGACCGTCGGTACCCTGGTGCTCGCACTTAGTCGAGGTCTCGATGGAGTTCCGCCGGATCGACAACCTGCCCCCCTACGTCTTCGGGACGGTGAATGCGCGCAAGCTGGCCGCGCGGCGGGCCGGGGAGGACATCATCGATCTTGGCTTCGGCAACCCGGACATAGCCTCTCCGCCCGCCGCCGTCAGCAAGCTGATCGAGGCTGCCCAGAACCCTCGCAACCACCGTTATTCGGTGAGCCGCGGCCTCCCCAATCTCCGCAAGGCGGCCGCCGATCGCTACCTCCGCCGCTTCGACGTCGAAATCGACCCGGAAACGGAGGTGATCACCACGATCGGCGCCAAAGAGGGGTTGTCCCATCTGATGTGGGTGCTCGTGCAGCCAGGTGATCTGGCGGTGGTGCCCGAGCCCTCGTATCCGATCCACATCTACGCTCCCGTCCTGGCCGGAGCCGAGGTGCGAAGGGCGCCGGTGGCCTCCGACGACGTCTATTTCGAGGCTCTGGGACGGATGTTCGACGATGCCTGGCCACGCCCCCGAGTGATCATCCTCTCCTTTCCTCACAACCCGACCACGATCTGCGTCGACCTGGGCTTCTTTGAACGCCTGGTGGCCTTTGCTCGGGAGAAGGAGGTCTTCCTGGTCCACGACTTCGCATATGCCGACATCGCCTTCGACGGATATGTGCCCCCTTCGATCCTCCAGGTGCCCGGCGCCAAGGAAGTAACGGTCGAGCTCTACACGCTGACCAAGGGTCATTCGATGGCCGGGTGGCGCATGGGGTTTCTGGTGGGGAATGCCTCCGTGGTCGGAGCACTTGGCAAGCTCAAGAGCTACCTCGACTACGGGACGTTTCAGCCGATCCAGATCGCCTCGATCATTGCCCTCAATGAAGGCGATGAGTATGTGACTGAGGTGAATGAGGTCTACCGGCGTCGCCGTGACGTCCTCATAGACGGGCTGAACCGCCACGGATGGAAGGTGGAGAGGCCGGCGGGGACCATGTTTGTCTGGGCACCGATCCCCGACCCCTATCTGGAGCTGGGTTCCATGGAGTTCACCTTCAACCTGCTCGATCGAGCCAAAGTGGCGGTCAGCCCCGGCGTCGGGTTCGGTCCCAGTGGGGAGGGCCATGTCCGCTTTGCCCTGGTCGAGAACGAACAGCGGATCGCCCAGGCGGTGCGGGGCATCCGCAAAGCCCTCGACCGCCTGTGAAGCGATCCCCTCGCCGCGATCCGCATCCGACCGGCACGAGCGGACCGCGCCTGGCGGGCAGTCGATAGCCTTTCCGGTTATGCCTTTCCCCGACGGTATTGCCGATTTCCGCTCTGACACGGTCACCCGGCCCACTGCCGAGATGCGCCAGGCGATGGCGGCGGCCGAAGTGGGTGACGACGTCTACGCCGACGATCCCACGGCCAACCTGCTCGAGGAGGAGTCTGCG
>DATHSX010000153.1:0-4689 GCA_035463935.1 Acidimicrobiia bacterium
GTGCCGGCAGTGTCAAGCGGCCGATCGAGCAAGGAGACCTCATCCTCGGTGCCGGCGGCAGATAGCTGTCGCCACCCTCGTGGAATGAGCCGCCCGATCCGCCGCAGGTCATTCGACCACGGCGTCGATCCGGCGGTCGGCGGCGAGGTTGAGGCTGACCCCGATCAGGATCCCGGCAAAGCCGACGAGGACCGGGGCGGTGATGTGCTCATCGACGATGAGTGCGGACGAGAGAAGGCCGATGACCGGCACCATCATCAGGGAAAGGTTGGTCGAAACGGCCGGCAGCGTGCGGAGCACCCACACCTGAGCCCATAACGCCAGCCCGGTGGCGAGAGCTCCCTGATAAGCGGCCATCAGGAACAATGACCAAGTCCAGTCGATCTCGGGTACTCCCTCCACCGCCAGGGCCAGGATCACCATCGGCACCGTGGCGACCAGCAGTTGCCAGGGCATCACCTCGAGGGGCGTGGATACCCACCGGTGGCGCCTGATGTGGACGGCAGCCCCGGCGTTGGAGATCGCCGACATCACGAGCAAGGCGTGTCCCCCGATGATGGATGCGTTGGACCAGGTCAGCCGCCACGGTTCCACAAGGATGACGATCCCCAGAACCCCCAGGAAGAGTCCCGCCCATCGCAGCGGCGTCATCCGCTCGCCGAGGAAGCGCCAGGCCATGGGCACCACCCACAGGCTCGCGGTCCACACCAGCACGGACGACCGGCCCGGCGGCACGAACTGGAGGGCGGTGAACACCATCAGATACACGAAGGCCATGCGAAAGAACGCCACCGAAAGCACGACCGGAAGGTCGGCGCGGGGCGGCAGGTGGAATCGTCCGGAGCTGAGGGTTAACGCCAGGACCACGGTCGTGCCGCCAATCAACCGGATGGCCGTCATCCAGAGGGGCGATATCTCCTCGAGGGCGATGGACAGGATCGGCCAGTTGAACCCGAGGATGAGGACCAACACCGCGAGCAGCGGGTAGACCCCGGCCCTGCGCAGGGTGGGCGGCAGGTGGGGGTCGTCCGCATCCTCGCGCCAGATGCGATGCCACAGATCTGGCCGGTTCATCGATTCATATATATTGCAAATGATACGACAGCAGGGTGGCCGCCTCCGCAGGGCAGCTGGTCATCATTCGCTAACTCCTCAGGAGGCCCGATGCGCCAGAACGGGAAACCGCCAACGATCGACATCCATTGTCACCGCGAGTGCGCCCCGGCCACCGCCATGATGCGACCCGAGGCCGAGCGGATGGGGCGGAAGCCGCTGTCGTTCGGTAGCCCGCTGACTCTCGAGGTCAACCGGCGCCAGCTCGAGGAGATCAGGCCCAAGATGGACTCGCTGGCGCAGCGGTTGGCCGACATGGATCGGATGGGGGTCGATATCCAGGCCATGGCCATTTCGCCCTACCAGATGTACTACTGGGCGGATCCGGAAGTGGGAAAGAAGGTATCCCGGATCGTCAACGACGACCTGGCAGAGGCGGTAGCCGCTCACCCCGATCGGTTCGTCGGGTTGGGCACGGTCCCGTTGCAGGACACTGCCGCCGCCGTGGCCGAGTTGGAACGTTGCGTCGACGAGCTCGGCTTCCGGGGCCTCGAGATCGCCACCAACGTCGAGGGAGAAGAGCTCTCGTCGCCCCGGCTGGAGCCGTTCTGGGCGGCCGTGGAGCAGCAGAGTGTGGTGGTCTTCATCCATCCGATTGGGTTCACGCAGCCCGAGCGACTCACCGAGCACTACTTCTTCAACGTGATAGGCCATCCCATCGAGAACACGCTGGCGATAGCCAACCTCATATTCGGGGGAGTCATGGAGCGCCACCCCGGGCTGAAGATCGTGATGGCACATGGGGGCGGGTTCCTGCCTGCCTACGCCGGACGCATGGACCATGCCTATCACGCCCGCGAGGATGTCCGCCAGGGCCTGCCCAAGCCCCCCGGCGAGTACCTGCATCAGTTCCATTTCGACACCGTGGTATTCGAGACCGATCAGTTGCGCTTCCTCATCGAGAAGTACGGAGTCGACCGGCTCCTGGTCGGAACGGATTACCCGTACGACATGGGCGAGGTCGACCCCATCGGCTTCGTGGCCAAGACCCCCGGCCTCGCCGACCAGGACCGGGCGGCCATTGCCGGTGGCAACGCGGCCCGGTTGCTGGGCATCGATTGGCCCTGAAGCGGTCATGAGCCTCGAGATCGTCGACCGGGCTCGTTCCCACGGGTCGCGTACCGCCATCATCGATCGAGACGGTGAGCACAGCTACTCCCAGCTGCTGGCAGCTTCGGGTCGCGCCGCCGCCGCCCTGGCCGGAGAACGCGGCGACCTCGAAGAACAAAGGGTGGCCTTCATGGTCGAGCCGTCCTTCGACTACGCCCGGATTCAGTGGGGCATTTGGCGGGCCGGAGGCCTGGCTGTGCCCCTCTGCCTGACTCATCCCGCCCCCGAGCTCGCTTACGTGCTCGACGACAGCGAGCCGTCGGTGGTAGTCGCCGGAGCCCGATATGAGGAGACACTGCGACCGCTGGCGGCCGAGCGGGGGATCAGGTACGCCCGGTCGGAGGACCTCGATTCCCCATCCGCCTCGCTCCTCCCCGAAGTGGACTCCGGGCGGCGGGCGATGATGCTCTACACGAGCGGGACCACCGGACGCCCCAAGGGCGTGGTAACCACCCACCGTAACCTCTCCGCCCAGATCACCTCGCTCATCGAGGCGTGGGGGTGGAGCAGCGACGATCGCATTCTGCTCACACTTCCCCTACACCATGTCCACGGCATCGTGAACGTGGTTTCCTGTGCGCTGTGGGCAGGGGCCGCATGCGAGACGCTTCCGGCATTCGACGCGGAGACGACCTGGGAGCGGCTCGCATCGGGAGAGTTGACCGTGTATATGGCGGTCCCGACCCTTTACCACCGGCTGATCGCCGCCTGGGACCGGGCCGATCCGGAGCGCCGGCAGCGCTGGTCACAAGGGTGCCGCGGTCTGCGTTTGATGGTCTCCGGATCGGCGGCATTGCCGGTTTCCGTCCTGGAGCGCTGGCAGCAGATAAGCGGCCACACCCTCCTCGAACGTTACGGCATGACCGAAATCGGAATGGGCCTGTCCAACCCGCTCGTGGGGGAGCGAAACCCCGGCCACGTCGGGCGTCCGTTGCCGGGGGTGGAGGCGCGGCTGGTGGATGAGGAAGGGCGGGAGGTCGCCGACGGGTTGGTCGGAGGGTTACAGATTCGCGGTGACTCCGTCTTCGGAGAGTACTGGGGGAAACCCGAGACGACTGCGGCCGCCTTTGCGCCCGGGGGGTGGTTCAAGACGGGCGATGTGGCCGTTCGTCAGGATGGCATCTACCGGATCCTGGGCCGGGAGTCCGTCGACATCATCAAGACCGGTGGAGAGAAGGTCTCGGCTCTTGAGATCGAGGACGTGCTTCTGGGTCATGAGCAAGTGGCGGAGTGTGCGGTCGTCGGGGTGGAGGATCCCGAATGGGGCCAGCGAGTGGTGGCGGCCATCGTCCCCGGCCCCGGCCAGACGCTGGCTGCCGACACGCTGCGGGCGTGGTGCCGGGATCGGCTGGCGCCTTACAAAG
Organism: Acidimicrobiia bacterium; assembly: GCA_035463935.1. Taxonomy (GTDB): domain Bacteria; phylum Actinomycetota; class Acidimicrobiia; order Spongiisociales; family ZC4RG35; genus DATEEG01. The sequence continues at coordinate 3,588 of DATHSX010000153.1, forward strand.
TGCCAAAAGAGTGGCACCTCGTGGAAAGGCTGCCGCGCAATGCCATGGGCAAGATAACCAAGCCAGAGGTCGTGCAGATGCTCATGGAGTCGGGGCCCCTTGGCCAGGCTCCGGGTTGAAAGCTAAAGGAGAATCATGGCGCGGGTCAGGCTTTTCACCGAACAATCACCCGATCTCACCCCTGCTCAACAGCAGACGTTCGAATGGGTCGTGCAGAGCCGGGGAGCGATGATTCGCCCCTACGAGGTGTTGCTGCACAGTCCGGGGATGGCACAGGCGGCCGCCGAGCTCGGCGCCAGGGTGCGCTTCGAATCGTCGCTATCCGATCACGATCGGGAGCTGGTGATCCTGACCGCGGCCGCCACCCACTCCTGCGCCTTCGAATGGGACTCCCACCTGCCTCTTGCCCGGCGAGCCGGGGTCCGCCCGGAAGCCATCGCGTTTCTCGGGGGGGATCCGGCCGAACTGACCGAGGAAGAGGGCTTGCTCATCGGTTTTGTGCGGGAACTGATCGCGCTCAGCACGGTGCCCGAGGACATGTTCCAGGCAGCGAAGTCCCGCCTGGGAGAAACCGGGCTGGTCGAGCTTTGCGTCACGATTGGCTACTACACGATGCTGGCCTTCGTGATGGGCGCCTGTCAGGCCTGTTGATGGGGGCGACGACTGCATTCGAGTTGCGGGTGGTGGGCGGTACGGTCGTCTCGGGTCACGGCCGGGAGGCCGTGAATCTGTATGCCACCGGGGGGCGGGTGGCCCTGGTGGACGGCGCGATCCATCCGGCCCGGTCCACCGTCGAGGCGACCGACCTTCTGGTGATGCCGGGAATGGTCGATACCCACGTCCATCTCATGGATCCGGGAGACACCTCGCGCGAGGACTTTCCGACCGGGTCCAGGGCGGCGGCTGCGGCCGGGGTTACGACCATCATCGAACACACTCACGGACATCCGATCCGGTCGGTGACCGACCTGGCTGAAAAGCTTGCGCACCTGCGGGACCGCTCGGCCGTCGACGTCGGCTTAGCGGCGCACGTCTGGCCCGATCGGCTCGGTGAGCTGCGGGGACTGTGGGAAGCGGGTGTGGCCTTCTTCAAGATCTTCAC
>DATHSX010000154.1:0-5091 GCA_035463935.1 Acidimicrobiia bacterium
TCGAAGCGTTGCCCGACCACCTCGACCCGGCCGACCCGTCGTCCACAGATGCCTTCACCTCGGTGGAACTGCGACCCTCCGTGGAGGCGGCCCTGGCCACCCTCAGCCCCGAGTTCCGCGCCGTCGTCGTGCTGTCCGACGTAAACGCGTACAGCTTGCCGGACGTGGCCAGGGTCCTCGAGCTGCCGGTGGGCACCGTCAAATCGCGGCTCTTTCGGGCTCGTCGGCAGCTGGCCGCCGTCCTCGGGAACCTTTCCACCGGGCCCGAGCATCCAACCGGTGCCGAACCATGACCAGTCCCAGGAACCCCTCCAAAGATGACGGGTCCGGCGATGACCGTTCCCTCGAGCATCGCCGCCATGACCCCGACTTCATCGCCGCCCAAGCCGGCGCTGAACACCCAGAACCGGTCGCAGCAGCGCTCATCGCCTCGTGTGATGGCTGCCGGGCCGAGTACGAGCTGCAGAGACAGGTTCGGGAGTGGCTGGCCGGAACGGAACCGGTGCAACTCGGCGACGACGAGCGAGCGCTTCTCCATGAACGGGTTGCCGCCGTCGTCAGCGGTCGGGCAAGACTCTCGGGACGGCGAATCCGTCGGCCCGGGCTGGTTTGGGTGCAAGTTGGAGTCGCCGTGGCCGGGTTGGCGGCCGTGGTGGGCCTGGCTGGCCTGCTCCCCCGCGGCGGTGGCCCGCAGGCGGCCACCACAACAGTCCTGGCGGCGGAGCGTGGCGGTGAAGAGAGCCTCGCGAGCACCACGGCCGCGGCTGGCGAGACCATGTTGGCGGCTGCCGACTCGGCCGCCCGGACCCTTCTCCCGGGAGGCGACGCCCAGGCGGTGAAGGCCGAGATCGCCGCCCTCATCGCACGAGGCCCCGACCCGGCCGGGTATTCCAGCGACGAAACCGATGGACCGGCCTGTATCGCCGAGCTGGACGCGATCGAACCCATCAGCGTCGCCGAGTCGACTCTCGACGACACTCCGATCATCATCTTCATCCTGCCGGGCGAGGGAGACCCGGAGGCCCTGGTTTTCGAGGTCGGCACCTGTGACCGCGTCGACCTTGGTTGAGCATCGACTCGGGAGCGGTCTAAGCCGGTAACCTCAAAGCGTGGACGACTTTCCAAGCCGGTTCGCCGATTTTCTGGAGGGAATCGCCTCCCGGGTGCGGGCGCTGACCATCGATCGGGTCGCGAGATGGATTCGCCTTTCCTCGCTGGGGATGGTGGCCGGGGCGCTGGGAATGATGGCGCTGGTCTTCCTGTTGCTCTCGATATACGGCGCGCTGGCAATTCCGCTCGGCCCCGATGGGGCCTTCGGAGTCCTGGGCCTGGCAGTGCTGATCGGCGGAGCCATCTTGTGGCGCAGGAGAAGCAAGGTCACGTGACGCAACCAACCGAAACATCCAACCCCGCAGCGACCTCCGGGAAGGCGGCGGCTACCGGCGACCCGGCCGATGGTTCCATCGAAGACCTGATCATCGTCGGGAGCGGGCCCGCGGGTTTCACCGCGGCCCTGTATGCCGGTCGGGCCGATCTCAGCCCACTGGTCTTCGAAGGCATCCAGGCCGGTGGTCAGCTGATGATCACCACTGACGTCGAGAACTATCCGGGCTTCCCCGACGGAATCCTCGGCCCCGAACTGATGGACCGCTTCCGCAAGCAGGCCGAAAGATTCGGGGCGCGTTTGCTGGCGGCCGACGTGACCGCCGTCGATTTCTCCTCCTCCCCGTACCGGGTCTGGGTGGGTGCCGACGAATACCGGGCCCACGCGGTCATCATCGCCACCGGCGCGTCCGCCAAATGGCTGGGAGTGCCCGGTGAAGAACGTCTCACCGGCCGCGGGGTCTCTGCCTGCGCCACCTGCGACGGGTTCTTCTTCCGGGACAAGAGGATCATCGTGGTTGGGGGTGGTGACTCGGCCATGGAGGAGGCCCTCTTTCTCACTCGTTTCGGATCGCGGGTCACTGTCGTCCATCGCCGCGAGGAATTTCGCGCCTCGGCGATCATGGCGAAGCGGGTCCTCGAGCACCCCAAGATCGAAGTGATCTGGAATGCCACGGTGGCCGAGATCCATGGCGACCAATCTGTCACCGGGGTGACGCTGGCCGACACTGTGACCGGGGAGAAACGAGAGATGGCCACGGACGCGGTCTTTGTCGCCATCGGGCATCAACCCAACACCTCCGTGTTCAAAGGCCAACTTCCCCTGGATGAGAAGGGTTACCTCATCCTCAAGGGTGACGGCACCACCGCCACCGAGGTGGCCGGGGTCTTTGCGGCAGGCGATGTGGCCGACTCCCGCTACCGTCAGGCCGTCAGCGCGGCGGGAACTGGCTGCATGGCGGCGATCGATGCCGGGTACTACCTCGCAGGTCACTGACCGGGCCGGGCCACGGACGGAATTCAGCCCCGATCCGTGGGGTTCAAGGATCACAACTAGATAGGAGACCGAGCAAATGGGTGCCAATACCGTCACTCTGACCGATGCGAACTTCAACGACACGATCAGCGGCGAAACGCCGATCCTGGTTGACTTCTGGGCAGCGTGGTGCGGACCGTGCCGTTTGATCGCTCCCATCCTCGAAGAGATGGCTACGGAATACCAGGGCAAGATCTCCATCGGAAAGCTCAATGTTGATGAGAATCCCCGCATCTCGGCGAACTACGACGTCATGAGCATTCCCACCCTCATCCTGTTCAAGGATGGCGTGGAGAAGAAACGCATTATCGGGGCCCGCCCCAAGCACAACCTCGTGGGTGAGTTGACCGAATATCTGAGCTGAGCGGGGGTTTCCCGACTGGCGATGGCTGGCCGCCGTCCGCCAGTTGCCATTAGCTTCATGCTGTGCGGCTTTACCGATTCTCCGACACCGGAGAGCCTGTCCGCGACATCCAGGCGCGCCTGCTGGCACTTGGTTACGCATCAGATCCGGACGCGCGCGGTGAATTCGGCGAGGCGACGACCGAGGCGGTGCGCGCCTTCCAGCGCGATCGCGGGCTCACGCCCGACGGCGAGGTCGGCCCCGAGACCTGGCGCAACCTCTATGAGGCCGGGTACCGCCTCGGTGACCGGTTGCTGTTTCTGCGCCGACCCATGCTGCGCGGTGAGGACGTGGCCGAACTGCAAAGCCGGCTCAGCCAGCTTGGTTTCGACCCCGGCAAAGTGGACGGCATTTTTGGTCCCGAGGCTGAGAGGGCGGTGCTCGAGTTCCAACGCAACCGCAACTTGACGGAGGACGGAACCGCCGGTCCCGCGGTGATCACCGAGCTGCGCCTCCTGGTGCGGGGGGCCATGCGCGAGAACCGGGAAGCCGTGCGGGAGCGGGAGTGGCTGCGTAGCCTGCCGCCGAGCCTGGTCGGAGCCAGGGTCTTCTTCGACCCTGCTTGCCGCTCGATCGAGGAAGCACAGGCCAGCTGGGCTGCGGCCAGCAGCGCTGCCCTCGAGCTGCAGGCCCGGGGCGGCCTGCCGATGCTGGCCCGGGCGGCGGACACCACCCTGCCCGAACGGGTAAGGGCCGGACGGGCCAATCGCCACGGTGCCGAGCTGGTCGTTTCTTTCCAACTGGCGCGGGGAGACACCAAGGAAGCGGTCTACTTCTATGCCAGCGACCGATCCCGTTCCGAGGCTGGCGCCCTGCTGGCGAGCCGGGTCGCCGACGCCGTGGGGGGTGTTGTCAAGGGCAAGGCCACCGCGATCCTGCGCGAGACCCGGGCCCCGGCGATAATCGTCGCGCGTACGGCAATGGGGCCCGAGCTTGGCCGCCAGGTGGTGGAGGGTCTGGAAGCCTTTTTCTCAAGAAGAGAGCGCGCAGCGGAGTAGGAAGCAAGGGTTAGAGGTCGGCGACTCCCACTTCCCCGGCCTACGGCCGGTCTGTTACTGCCGGCGGTCTCAGCCCATCAATCTCCGGTAGATCTTCTCGAGGTCCTCGAGGCTGGCGTAGTTGATCTGCACCGTGCCCCGTCCTCCGCGGAAATCCACCCTGACCCGCGACCCCAAACGCTCCGCCAACCGGTGCTCCAACTCGATGATCTCGGCCGGCCGGACCTCGCGGACCCGGGGACGCCCGCCCCGCTCGGGAACTTCCCCCTTCCGCAACCTCATCGCCTCCTCGATCTGGCGAACGCTCCAGCCCTCGGTCACGGCCCGGCGGGCGACATGCTCTGCAAAGGCCCGGTCCTCCACTCCGGCCAGAGCGCGGGCGTGCCCGGCTGTCAGTTCGCCCCGCTCGATCATCCCCTGGATCGGCGGGGGAAGGGTCAGCAGCCGCAGGGTGTTGGTCACCGCGGCCCTGCTCTTACCCACCCGCTTGCCGACCTCATCATGCGTCATACCAAAATCTTCCAGCAACTGCTGATAGGCGGCGGCCTCTTCCAGCGGGGTGAGATCGGCGCGCTGGAGGTTCTCGATCAGCGCCTCCGTCAAGGAGGCGGTGTCGTCCCCGCTTCGGATCACGGCAGGAATGGTCTTGAGCCCCGCCCGGCGGGCAGCCCGCCAGCGGCGCTCCCCGGCCACCAGGACATACCCCCCCTCGGGGTGCCTTCTCAAGATCACCGGCTGCAGCAGGCCCACGGCGGCAATCGACTCTGCGAGGGTGTTCAGGCCTTCCTCGTCGAAGAGCGTGCGAGGTTGCTGGGGGTTTGGCCGGATCTCATCCAGCGCCACGTGGGCCAACCCCGAGGCGTCATCGGCCCCCGCGGGGATAAGCGCCTCCAGGCCCCGACCAAGACCGCGTTTGGTGCTCATTGATCTCCCTCCTCGAGCATGGTCAATCCAGGTTGTGGCGGCGCCGGAACTCCCGGCCGAGCTCCCGATACGCGATGGCCCCCCGCGTCATCGGATCAAAGGCCTCGATGGGCTCGCCGTAAGAAGGCGCCTCGGAGATGCGGACCGATCGGGGGATGACCGCGCGGTAGGTGGCCTCCCCGAAGTGATTCCTTACCTGGGCCGCCACGTCCCGGGACAAGTTCGTGCGGGCGTCATACATCGTCAGGATGACGCCCTCGATGCGAAGGCCCGGGTTGAGCTGACGCCGCACCAGATCGACATTCCCCAGTAGCTGGGTGAGGCCCTCGAGGGCGTAGTACTCACAC
>DATHSX010000155.1:0-2519 GCA_035463935.1 Acidimicrobiia bacterium
TGGGCTTTGCGCAGATCGCAGAATCGGAAAGGGACTATGGCTGTGGCGGTTGCTGGACTCCGGTAGTGGCCGCCCCGGCAACTGAGGGGGCCCTGGGTCCGCCTCGGAGAAACGAAGTGGTTGACCATTGGACATTGCTGCTCCGTCGTCACCCGAGGGAGGACTCGCGGCGGCGACCGCCGATCTTCCGGTCGCTTGTGGGCAGACTGACTGGATCTACCGGTGGTTAGCCCTGTAGACGCGGACGTCGACTCGTTCGAGGGTCACCAGCCCGTCGCCGATCATCGCGTCCAGGGTGGGGAGGATGCCTTCGATCTTGTCGTTGCTGTCGACACATTCAATGACGATGGGCAGGTCTTCGGAGAGCCGGAGGATGTGGGCAGCGTGCAACCGGCTGGACTTGCCGAATCCTTCGATCCCTCGCAGGACGGTGGCGCCGGCCAGACCCTGCTCTCGGAGGGTCTCCACGATGGCCTGATAGAGGGGCCGGCCGTGGTGGCTGTCGGATTCTCCGATGAAGATGCGGAGCAGGCGGGCGTCTTGGTTTTCCATGTCTTGCCTCGGTTCAGTTGGTCAGGCTATAGCTAGCGGCGGCGAGGGCGACGCCCGCGGCGAGGGTCAGCACAAGGTTGGCGAGGGCTCTGGTTGAACGGCGAGCGGGGAAGCCAAGGCGGATGGTTTCGATCATCCAGGTGGAAAAGGTCGTGAACCCGCCCAGGAACCCGACGACGGCCAAGGCGGTGGTGGTCTGGAGATGGTCAGCACCGGCGACCAGGCCTAGGAGAAGCGAGCCGGTGAGGTTGACAGTGAGCGTGCCCACCGGGAAGTCGGACTGGGTGTGTTGCTGCATCCACCCGGACACGACATACCTACAGAGTGCACCGGCGGCACCGGCGATGGATGCGACCAGGAGGGTCATCTGAGAGCCCCGGCGCGCTGACCGGTCAAGGCGGCGGTCAGGCCACCAATAATTGAAGCCGCCACGTAACCAGCTGCGATCCAGGGACGACCATCGACCAGCAGCCGGACTGCGTCGAGACTGAACGCCGAGAACGTGGTGAACGATCCCAGGACGCCGATTGCCCAGAACGGCAAAGCCCACCGAGCACCCACGGACCGTTCCCTCCGAGCAAGGTAGAGACCGAGCAGGAACGAGCCAGCCAGGTTGACTACCAGATCGGCTGTCGGAAACCCTCCCCGCGGTGTCGGTAACCACAACCCGATTCCGGAGCGCACCGCCGAGCCGACCAGTCCACCCGCGGCCACCGCCGCCAACGCCTGAGGTACAGCAGCCTGACGAGGCGCCGCAGCGGAGGGATCGAGGTGGGAAGATCGACGTGGGGCCATGGCTCAATTGGACGGTTCCAGGAGCCATCAGCCTTCTCGGGCGGTTGCGGCGAGCCCCATCGCCGGGCCAGGTCAGACTAGCCCACCGCGCCTCGATCGCCCTCGATCCGGCTGCGTGGGGTCGGGGAGACGGCCGAACCCGGGGCTGTCGCCGAGGCCGCAGGAAATACAGATTCCGCGGTCGGACTTCTGGCGGCGACTCAGAGGTTCGCCAACTTGGCCGCCTCCGGCATCGCCGAACTGTTCAAGGACTTTGGGCACTTGCGATCGGATTCGAGACCTTTACGTTCGTGTCAGGTCCAATCCTTCCAAACAACAACAAGGAGGCATCCAAATGACCATCCTCGTCGCCTACGCCAGCCGTCACGGCGCCACGGCCGGCATCGCCCAGCGGATCGCGGCCGGCCTGGTCGCGGCGGATCTGACAGCTGAGGCGCACTCCGTGAGCGACGTCCGCGAGGTCGCGTCGTACGACGCCTTTGTCATCGGCAGCGCCGCCTACATGTTCCACTGGCTGAAGGAGGCCACAGCCTTCGTCAAACGCCACCGTGCGCTGCTCGCCGAGCGGCCGGTCTGGCTCTTCAGCAGCGGCCCGCTCGGCACCGACCTGGTCGACAAGGAGGGCCGCGACATCCTTGATTCCGCCCGCCCGAAGGAATTCGCCGAGCTGTCGACGCTGGTCCGTCCACGCGGGGAACGCGTCTTTTTCGGAGCCTGGGATCCCGACGCGCCGGCTATCGGGCTCGGTGAGAGACTCCTTCGGCGCATGCCCGCATCGAGAACGGTCATGCCCGCCGGCGACTTCCGCGACTGGCCGGCGATCGATGCGTGGGCGGCCGAGATAGCCAGCGAGCTTCGGTCGGCCCACCTGACGCCTTCGAAGACGAGCGCCTAAGGATCAGAGGCATCATCCTCGGTAGCGTTGGCGAGGATTTTGACACCGCGTGCCACCGCCCCTCGATCGGCATCGCTCAAGCCCGCCAAGAATGACTCCAGCCATTCCAACCTGCGAGTTCGCGCCCCGGCCACCAATGTCCGTCCGAGGGTCGTCGGCACGATCAGCACGACCCGGCCGTCAGGGGCAGACCTCTCTCTGACGACCAGCTTCCCGTCCTGGAGCCCGTCCACAATCCGGGTCATCGTGGCGGCAGTCACCGCTTCGGATTTCGCCA
>DATHSX010000156.1:0-3177 GCA_035463935.1 Acidimicrobiia bacterium
CTAGATACAGCAGTAGGAGCAGCACGGTTAGGCCGATCTGACGGCGTGGGAAGCGTCCGAGAAGCGAAAAGATCAGCACTAGGAGTGCGAGGGCGCCCATCAGGGTGTAGCCGAGCCCCACATGAGTTTCAAAGTCACCCGTGCCGCCGAGCTGGGTCATCGCCGCGCCGGCAAGATACCCCTGAAGCAGCACACCGGCGGCAAATAGCCACGACGCGATTTGGTGAATCCGACGAAGGACCTCGCGCACTACTCCTCCCGATCCCGTTCGGCATGGACCGTGTCGTGCGAGGTTAGTTGGGGCTTGGAAGCTCGGCCCGCCGGCTCAGAGATCGACGATTTCTCGTCGAGGCTCGACGGGAACAACGGACCCGACTTCTCTCCAACAGGCGGCCAACACGACCACCAGTAGGGCGCCGTCACACCCCGTCGGACGCCGACCGGTAATTATCATCTGTTGCCCCACCTAATCTGTGGCCGACGGGTCGGTAGCGTCGGTTTCCACCGCCTTTCCAACCCATCCCGGGGACGTAGCTCAGCCCGGCAGAGCGCCTGCTTTGCAAGCAGGAAGTCGTGGGTTCAAGTCCCATCGTCTCCACTGCAAGAGCCCGGCCAACAGGCGTTGGTCGAGGAGTGAACGGGGCCTCGTGAGATGCCCTCGCCACGGAGAGCGGTCACCGAACAGAAGCCCACGGCCCGCCGGCGTCATCGGGCCGGTTCCCCACTGGTAAGCACATGTCGGGATGTCATGACTGATCTGGTCGGATTCCATGGTCAGTTGCTCAGGTGGCGGGGTAGGGCGACTGCATCCACCACGGGAACTCGGAGGTCTCCAGCCGGACAACCCATTTGACCCACCAAAAGCCGCGCCGTCCGGGCGCCACCAGCCGAGCGGGAAAACCATGCCCAGCCGACAGCGACTGTCCACCCACCTCCGTCGCCAGCCAGAGGGCGCTCAGGTCCCGGACCGGGAACCGCCGGGCGTAGCCGGAGGCCGACCAGACGACGATGCTGCGCGCCTGACCTGGATCGACCAGACGGTCCAGGCGAACTCCGGTCCAGACTTGTTCGCTGTACCAGCCGCTCGTGCAGTCGAGCACCGCGGTGAGGTCCTCCGGGGAGAAGACGGAAAGGTCGGCAAGGCCCCAGTGCCTTCGGCCTGAAGCGTCGGCGACCGTGACCAACCACGCGGTGGGGTCGATCTCTGGTGTCCGGTCGTCGAGCCAGGAGGTCACCGGCATTCCGTCGGGGCGAAACGAAGAGAGTTCATGGGACCCGCTGAAACGGCGGCGGGCCCCGGGCAGCCCCGCCAGGGCCACACTGCGGTCCACTCCCCACCACGCCACCGTTGCGGCCGAGGCCAGCAATGCGGTCCGAACGAAATTGCGTCGTGACAAATCAGCCCCGCGGGGCAAGGTTCTCCTGGCCAGCACATGCCACACGGCGAGGGGGGCGGCCAGGAGGGCGGTGACGACGTGCAACCACAACACGGTGAACGGGCCGACGCGATTCGGGATTCCGATGGAGTGGAGCAGGCCGGCGATAAGCGTGGCGACAACCAGCGACGCCATTACCACGGAGGCGACCCGGTGGCGGTTCCTCCGAGCGATGCCCCGCCTGGCGACGCTGGTCTTCCAGGGAGCGAGCACAAGGGCGGTCAGGCCCGCGACTCCGTGCAGTGCCGCCATCCACCCACCCACCCCCGCGGTGCCGAGCGCGGGGACGGTGAGCCCGGTGGCAAACGCCATCACCAACGCGCCGAGGAGAGCCAGGTTCGTCCGGCGTCCTGGCGAGCGACTGGTGGCGGGCCGGTGGGCAGGGTTGGTGCGCCGCTTCATGACCTCAGAGCCAAGGAATCTCGATGCAGATACTGGGGTTCTACCGCGGCTATAGCATTGGGGTGGCGATTCCTAGGAGGTTGGTAGTGGCCAGCGCTGTAATCATCGACGCGGTTCGCACACCGGTTGGTCGGCGGAACGGGAAGTACAAAGACATCCACCCCGTTGATCTCGCCGCCATTCCGCTGCGCGCTCTCATCGACCGGAACGGGATCGATGCGGCACTGGTGGAGGACGTGATCATGGGCTGCGTTTCCCAGACCGGTGAACAGGGGCTCAATATCGCCCGCAACGCCGTCCTCGCCGCCGGATATCCCGAAGACGTGGTGGGCACCACCATCGATCGCCAGTGCGGCTCCTCTCAGCAGGCGGCCCACTTTGCGGCCCAGGGGGTTATGGCCGGTGCCTACGACGTGGTGATCGCCGCCGGCATCGAGTCGATGACACGCATACCGATGGGGATCACCGCTCAGCAGGGTCCCGGCATGCCCTTCGGCCCGCTGATGATGGAGCGCTACAGCCACGGCTTGATCCCCCAGGGCCTCTCGGCCGAGATGATCTGCGACAAGTGGGGCCTCACCCGCTCCCAACTCGACGAGATCGCTCTCGACTCCCACCAGCGGGCGGCCCGGGCCACCGAGGAGGGGCGGTTCGAGTCACAGCTTGTCCCGGTCTCCGTCACCGGGGAGAACGGCGCCGAGCTCGTGACCCGGGATGAGGGCATTCGCTGGGACACCTCGCTCGACAAGCTCGCCTCGCTTCAACCCGCCTTCAAGCCCGACGGGATGGTCACGGCCGGCAACTCCTCGCAGATTTCGGACGGCGCGGCCGCGGTCCTCATAATGAACGAGGAAAAGGCCCGTGAGCTGGGCTTGCGCCCGCGGGCCCGTTTCGTTTCCTTTGCCCTGGCCGGCGTCGATCCTGTGATAATGCTGACCGGGCCGATTCCTGCCACCACCAAGGCTCTCGATCGCTCGGGCCTCACGATCGACCAGATCGATCTGATCGAGATCAACGAGGCCTTTGCCGCTGTGGTGGCTGCCTGGCTGGCCGAGCACGGCGGCGCGGAGCCGACGGCACTTTGGGCCCGCACCAATGTCAACGGGGGGGCGGTGGCCCTCGGGCATCCTTTGGGAGCTTCGGGTGCCCGCCTGCTCACCACCCTGGTCCACGAACTGGAGCGGACCGGGGGCCGCTACGGGCTCCAGACCATGTGCGAAGGCGGCGGCATGGCCAACGCCACCGTCATCGAGCGCCTGGGGTGACATTCACGGCGTGAGAGGCCGGGGCGACTCGCGAGTCACCCCCACGCATTCGGGTTCCGACTTGCAGCATGACG
>DATHSX010000157.1:0-10743 GCA_035463935.1 Acidimicrobiia bacterium
GGGCCAGCCGGCGCTGCGGTCGATTGTCGCCTTCGACGATCAAGTGACCGACGCCGAGGCGCTCCGTCTAGCCGCCTCGCTCGACCAGACATCCGGCCACGTCCTGGCCCGCGCCATCGTGGTCGCCTCCCGCGCGCGGGGATTCCGGCTCGATTACCCGACGGGAGTGGTGGAAGTGCCCGGGGGTGGGGTGCGTGGCGAGATTGAGGGCCGGATCGTGGGGGTGGGCAAGTTGGACTGGCTCTTGAATGGGTCGCCGGCACCGGCCGAGGTGGCGGACTTTCGCCAGCGGATGCAGCGAGTGGCACCCCTCATTGTGTTCGTGTCACTGGACGGCCAGATCGTCGCCGCCTTGACCTTCGATGACACTATCCGGCCCGACGCCGCCACCACCGTACGGGCCCTTCGCCGGACCGGGATCCGGCGGATCGTGATGGCCACCGGCGACCACCCGGTGGTGGCTCAATCGGTGAGCATGGCCATCGATATCGATGAGGTCATCGCCGAGTGCACGCCGCGGGAAAAGGTGGAGGCTCTGCACGAGCTACGCGCCGAGGGCATCACCGCCATGGTGGGAGACGGCATCAACGACGCCCCGGCGCTGGCTGCAGCCGACGTTGGGGTGGCCATGGGCGCCCGGGGCGCCACCGCCTCCTCGGAAGCCGCCGACGTCGTGCTGATGGTTGACCGGCTCCAGCGCCTGGTCGACGCCATTGGGATCGCCCAGCGTTCCCGCAAGATCGCCCTCCAGAGCGTCGTTATCGGAATGGGGCTCTCCCTGGGCGCCATGGCGGTGGCCTCCGCTGGTCTCCTGGCGCCAATCGCCGGCGCCATCACCCAGGAGATGATCGACATCATCGCGATCGCCAATGCGTTGCGGGCCCTGGCCGGCAAGACCCCGGCCCAGGCCGGGCCACGATTGTCCCGGGAGCTCTCAGACCGACTTCGGGCAGAACACGACACTCTCATACCGAAGCTCGATCCGATCAGGACCGCCGCCGATCGGCTCGACCATCTCACCCCGCGGGCAGCGCAGATCGAGCTGGAGGAGATCCGCAGGCTGCTGGCAGACGAGATCCTCCCCCACGAGGCGGAGGACGAACGGGTGGTCTATCCACAGGTGGCCTCGCTGCTGGGAGGGCACGATCCCCTGGCCACCATGAGCCGCACGCACCGGGAGATCTTTCACCTGATCGACAACTACCAGCGCCTGCTCGCCGACCTCCCCGACTCCGGACCCCAGCCGGCCGACATGCGAGACCTGCGTCGGATTCTCTACAGCCTCCACGCCATCCTCCGGCTGCATTTTGACCAGGAGGAGGAGCTGTACACCTCTCTCGACGAGGCCTATGCCACCGCTCATGCCGGGGAGTCACCTCTCTCGCATCTGGTGGGTGACGTTCGCCGTTAGGCCGCCCCCTCGAGCGAGATCACTCAGGAGGGTCCCGCGCCCGAGTCCCCGCCCCGAGGATTGGATGCCGGCGAGAGCGGCTTCATGCGCTCTCTCCCGTTCCAAAGACCAGGTCCGCCATCACCTCGTCCATTGTCACCACAAAGACGGTCGAAAGCTCCGGCTTGGGCCGGCGCCGCTCCCGGCGAAGGCGTCGGTTGCTCGTCATGGTTGCTCCTTTCAGCCCAGTCTGCGGAGTGAGTTTTGGGTTGCTACCCACTATCTAAGCAGACTGGGTCGCGCATTGCAACCCACAACTGACTATGCTGGGAGAGCAATGGCCCGCAAATCGCTCGAGCATCTGGAATGCGCCGTCGCCAACACGGTCGACATCATCCGGGACTCCTGGACAATCCTCATCCTCCGGGACGCCTTCTTAGGGGTGCGCCGGTTCGACGAGTTCGTGACCGATCTCGGTATTGCCCGCAACGTGCTGTCCGACCGCCTGGGCCACCTGGTGCGTGCTGGCCTCCTGGAGGCACTTGCCTATCAGAACAATCCGCCCCGTCATGAGTACCGATTGACCGAGCGCGGCAAGGACCTGTTCGACGTACTCATGACTTTATGGAGCTACGGGGAGCGCTGGAACCCTCCCCCCGACCGGAGCCACCAACGGGTGATGCACTTGACCTGCGGACATGAGGCTCAGGCCGTGGCCCACTGTTCACACTGCGGTGAGCGTCTCCGCCGCCGCGATGTGAGGGTCGAACCTCCTCTCCCTGTGGTAGCGGCCCGGCACACCGCTTCCAGCCTCAGTTAACCCCCTGGCCTCAGCTAATCCCCTGGCCTCAGCTAATCCCTGGCCTAGCCAACCGCCTGGCCTCAGCTAGACCCCCTGGCCGCCTCAGCTAGGCCCCTGCCCCCCGGGCCGGGCTCCGAACCCCACAGCCGGCAGCTTCCGGTAGACGAACCGCTTGGCGGCCTCGGTGGCCACCACGTACGCGGCGGTGATCATCAGCAAGGCAAGCAGGAGGCCAGGGCTGAGCGGCACGAATCCGAACAGTTGCGCAAACGGCATAAAGGGCAGCGCGAAGGTCAAAGCCGTGACTGCGATGGTGGAGGCGGCCAACAAACGACCAGGTTTGCTTCGAAAGAACGGACGTCGGGTGCGCAAGATCAAGGCGATGACGAGTTCGGTGAGCAGCGACTCCACGAACCAGCCAGTCCTGAACGTCTCGGCGGAGGCTGAGAACACCCAGAGCAGAGCCCCGAAGGTGGCGAAATCGAAGAGCGAACTGACCGCGCCAAACACAATCATGAAACGCCTGATGCTGCGCATGTCCCAACGCTCGGGCCGGGCCACCATCTCCGGATCGACCCGGTCCGTGGCGATGGTGGTGGCGGGAAAGTCGGAGAGGAAGTTGTTGAGCAGCACCTGAGTGGCGAGCAATGGCAGGAAGGGCAGGAAGAAGGAGGCGGCGGCCATTGACAACATGTTCCCGAAGTTGGCGCTTTCGGTGGTGATGATGTACTTGATGGTGTTGGCGAAAGTGCGCCGCCCTTCGACAATCCCGTCACGGAGCACCGCCAGGTCATGACGGATGAGGACGAAACTGGCTGCCTCCCGGGCGACGTCAACGGCCGAGTCGACCGAGATGCCCACGTCGGCCGAGTGCAGGGCGGGGGCGTCGTTGACCCCGTCGCCCATGAAGCCAACGACCTTGCCGGTGCGCCGCAGCGCAGCCACGATCCTCTCCTTGTGGGTGGGGTCGACCTCTACGAAGAGGTTGGTGAGTTGGGCGGCATGCCACAGCGCCTCATCGGACATCTCATTGAGTTGTCGGCCGGTCAGCATCCGATCAGCGGCAAGCCCGACCAGTCCAGCCATATGGGAGGTGACCTCCGCCACGTCACCCGAGATCACCTTGATCTCGACGCCGAGCGAGCGCAGGTCGGCCACCGCCCGGGCGGCGTCCGGCTTGGGTGGATCGGCAAAGCGCAGGTAGCCGATGAAGGACAGCGCCTCCTCGTCAGATGGCCCGAAGGACTCGGTTGGAACGACCGCTTTGCAGGCGACGCCGAGGACCCTCCACCCATCGGTCGACCATTCCTCGAAGCGTCGGACCAGTTCCGCCCGGACCAGGGAGTCAAGCGGGACCGGAGGGCCGGTACCGACCGACTGGCACACGTCTAACACTCGTTCCAGCGCCCCCTTGCAGATGAGAAGGGTGCGGCCATCGCCGTGTCGGGCAACGATGCTGAGCCGCTTGCGGAAGAAGTCGAAAGGAATCTCGGCGAGTTTCTCCCAACCGTCGACACTTCCAGCCGCCGCCAGCAAGGCCTGATCGAGGGGGCTGGTCAACCCGGCCTGTAATTGGGCGTTGACGGCCGCCAGTGTCACCGGCTGCCGAGAGCTCGAGCCTTCGGGCCCGTAGCCCCCCTCCAGCGTCACCGACCCCTCGGTGAGGGTGCCGGTCTTGTCGGTGCAGAGAATCTCCATCGAACCCAGGTTCTCGATGGCGTTGAGCTGACGGACGATTACCCCTCGGGCGGCCATGCGACGGGCGCCGTGGGCCATGTTGATGGCCATGATCACCGGGAGCAGCTCGGGTGCGATGCCCACTGCCAGGGCTATGGCGAAGAGGAGCGAATCCACCGGCGGCTTGTCCAGAAACACATTGGCGGCGAACACGACCAGGACCAGCACGACCATCACCTGCGTGAGGAGGTAGCCGAACTGGCGGATTCCCCGTTCAAACGCCGTTTCCGGTGGCCGTAACGCCAGTCGTGCCGCCACGCCTCCATAGACGGTGCGCCCGCCGGTGGTCACGACCAGCATTTCGGCGGTACCCGACCGCACCGTGGTTCCCATCCACACAGAGTTGGTACGGGCGGCCAGCACGGTGTCGGCCGGCACCACACCCAACTTCTTCTCAACCGGATAGGTCTCTCCGGTCAGAATCGCTTCTGATACCCAGCAGTCAGTGGACGACAGCACCCTGCCATCGGCGGGGACCAGATTCCCCGTGCCCAGCAGGACCACGTCGCCGGGCACCAGATCGGCCGCCGGAACCACCCGGGTCTCACCGTCTCTTCGCACCCTCGCCCGGAGTTGCACTCGGGCCTGGAGAGCAGCCACCGCCGCCGATGCTCGAAACTCCTGAAGGAAACCGAGCAGGGCGCTTCCGAGGACGATGGCCAGGATGATCGCGGCGTCGAACCACTCCGTTACCAGGGCCGACACCACCGCTGCGAATATGAGTATCAGGACCAGGGGGCTACGGACTTGGCGGAGCAGCACGACGCCGACGCCTGATTGGCGGTGGGGGTTGACCAGATTGGGGCCGATCTCCTGCAATCGCTGCGAGCTCTCTTCAGCGGAGAGACCCGTACCTGTCGAACCCAACACCGCCATCAGATCATCGATGGGAGGCCGCCACCATTCCGCGATCGTCGGCGTCGCTGGCGTCTGGCGGACCCGGGGCTTTGGGGACGTGAGCGGAACTATGGGACCCCGACCATTTCGTCTCATTCTGGTCGCGCTGCTCGCGCCCTGAACCGATCCGGCTGCCAGGGGTAGGCTCGGCGGAGTCATGTTCGGTACAGCCGCACCATGGTGGACCTTCGTCATCCGTCCGCTGGTGGTCTATCTGGCCTTACTGCTCGGACTTCGGCTGTTCGGTCGGCGTGAACTCGGCCAGATGACTCCGTCGGACCTGGTCGTGACCCTCCTTATCGCCAACTCCCTGCAAAACGCAATGGTGGGACCGGATACCTCGGTGACAGGTGGCCTGTTGGCGGCAGTGACCCTGCTGGTCGCAAACCGGGTGCTGGCCCGTTTACGAAACCGCCTTCCGTGGCTGCAGCGAATCTCCGAAGGCGACCCCGTCCTCCTCATCTCCGGGGGCCGGGTTCTGACCGAACACCTGCGGCACGAGAAGATAGAACTCAAGGAGCTAGAGCAGGCTGCCCGCGAGCACGGGATTTCCGAACTGACGGAGGTGGACACCGCGGTCCTCGAGGTCGACGGAACGGTGTCGATCATCCCCGTGAGCAACGTGAAGGTGCGTACGCAAAGGGACCTGAGGGGCGCTCGGGATCGTCCGTGAAACCGGCTCTTAGGGAGCTATCGGCGAATCCCCCTCACGCTCGCCAGACAGCCGTTCCTCGAGACGTGGATGCACAAGCTCTATTCGGAGAGACTGCGCCCTTTGGCCCTTCAAATGGCCGGCGACCCGGTCGCCACCTCCCACACCGCCAGGTAGTGCGACAGGCTGGCCAGAACCACCAGGACGTGGAACAACTCGTGATGGGAGAAGACTCCCGGCAGCAGCCGCGGCCGGCTGTTCACGAACATGACGACTCCGACCAGGTATAGAGCCCCACCCCCGAGAGTCAGACCGAGAACCGAATAGTCCATTCTGACCAGGGTGATCGTGAGGGGGACCAACGCAATCGCCCCAATTCCCATCTGCACGCCCAGCCACCACCATCGCCGCAGGCGCGGCCAGATTTCCCGGCATGCTCCGCTGGCCACGAAAGCCCAGATGCTGGCCAGACCGATCTCGACCATGACTCCATCCAGAAGCCCGATCATCAGCGGCGTCATCGTGGCAGCGACCAATACGTAGATCAGGGTGTGATCGAGGCGCTGAAAGCGATCCTTCCACTGGGCCTTCCACGGCACCGAGTGATACAGGGCGCTGGTCGCATAAAGGGCGATGAGAGAGAGCCCATACACGACCGACGAGATCAGCATCTCTCCCACCACAGCCGTGGCCAGCACGATCAGGCCAATGACCGAGATGATGGCGGCAAGGCCGTGAAGCATCCCACGGACCGGGTTCTGCATGCGACCCAGGCTGAGACGGTCCATCGAGCGAGATTCTACGAGAACGAGTCCGCCGTCGGGGCCTCGACGCTGATCGATGCCTCAAGCCGAGACGATCTGTCGGACGACCACGGACGCATCCTCGCCCACGCCCGCGAGAAGCGACGACTTGCGCTTCCGCAAGAAGTGCACTCCGACGAAGTGCAAGCCGGGCATGATGCCCCGGCCATCGTCGGACTGGATAGGGAATCCCAGGGCGTCAAAGGCTCCCGGGGCCTGCACCCAGGATCCGTACTCGGGCCGAAAGCCACCAGCGAAGATGACCGCCCCGAAACCCACCAGGTCGACGGTCTCGGGCCCCTTCGCCTCGAAAGGGGCGGGTTCCTCAAGGTCGTCCAAGGACAACCCGAGGTCTCCGGCCAGGCCGCGAATGAGGCCCCCGAACTCCCGAAACGCCCGGTCGCCAAACGCCACGCTCTCGCTCAGGTCAGGAGCGAATTGCGCCACATGGTCCCGGGCGCCCCGGAAATGGCCCACCAGGGTGACGCCTTGGGCGCGCAGGGTTCGGAAGTTGAGGTCATGGCCCCCGTGGCTACCGGTCAGCTGAGGGTTGGCCGTCAGCCGCTCTGCCGGCGTGGGAAGAGCCGCCAGCGGCACGTCCATGAAGCCGGATTCGGTTAACCACCAGAATATGTCGCGTTGTCCCACCCTGCGGGGAAGCCAGGGGGCGCGCCCGCAGGCCAGGACCACTTCTCGACCGCCCTGGACCAGATCCTCGGCGATCTGGCAGCCTGACTGGCCGCTGCCGATGACCAGGACCCTTCCGGCAGGCAGGGCGCCCGGGTTTCGGTAGTCCTCGACATCGATCTGGAGAAGCGAGGATGGCAGAGACTCCCACGCCGACGGTCGATGCGCCCTTTGAAATGCCCCGGTGGCCACCACCACTGCCCGGGCCTGCACTTCTCCGTTGGACGTCTGCAGAGTCCATCCGGCGTCGGCGAGTTCCAGCTTCGTCACCTCTACTTCCTCCCGCACCGGGGCGCCAAAGCTGGCGGCGTAGCCTTCGAGATAGTCCACGATCTCGTCACGGTGCATGTAGCCGTCGGGATCGTTGTCGCGGTACCGGTGGCCCGGCAGCTGCACCGACCAGTTGGGTGTCACCAGACAGAAACTGTCCCAGCGGTCGCGCCAGGACTGACCGACACGGCTTCTTTCGAGGATCACGTGTTCCACCCCCAGCCGTGTCAGCTCGTGGCTAGTAGCCAACCCCGCCTGCCCGCCACCGATGATCGCGACGTGGATCCGTTCCGCCATCGTCGAAAAATTAGAGCGCCCCGCTCATCGCTGCCAGTTGCAGTCCGGGGGGATCGAAAGGCTCTTCCCAACGTCGGCGCCACGTGCACTCGCCGGTTTGGCTCGGAAGCGGCAGTCCGCAACTGGATCGCGAAGGATCGTGGTCACGACCGCGACCGCCCCTGGGGCGGACCTCCTCCCTGGTCCATCTGGCGACAAGTCGGCCGTCACCCAATGGGCAGTTCGACCCTGGCGGCCGGCAGACTCGGGGCGTTCGCTTCACGGAGGGGTGATGAAATGACAGCAGCGCCAGTTACCGACCGGATCCACGCCGCCTTGATGAACGTGGTGGCAATCGCCACCATCGGGTACTGGGTCGAGTACTTCACAAGCGGCCGGGTGAAAAGCGCCACCGACCCCGCCTATGTCGCGTTCGAGAACGCATTCCCGCTGGCCGATGGATATATGGCGGTGTGTTTTCTCGCCGCCGCCCGCAGTCTCCGCCGGCAGCGAGCCTCGGCCGTCGGCTGGGGGATTGCCGCCGGCAGCGCCTTCGTGTTCCTGGGGGCAATGGACACCCTCTACAACCTCCAGCACGGAAAGTACCGGGAACGGACCCCTGAGATGGCCCTCGAGAAGGCCATCAATGTGGTTTCCCTGACATTCGGGCCTCTCACGATGTGGCGTGTATGGCGGGCTCGTTCCCGCTTGCAGGTGTGAAGCCGGCTCGTTCCCGAAGCGCGGTGAGGCCCAGGCCCACCGCGCATCCGGCCATCACGGCACTGATAGCGGCAGTGGCCGGGTTGAGTCGGTTGGCACGAAGCCCGAGGCCGACAGTGAGGAGGTCGAGCGAGTCGGCCACCGTGCCGAGGACGAGCCAGCGCATCGAATCGGTTCGGCGTCCAATTATGCCCACGCCCAGCACAAGTTCCCGCGCCCCGAACAATCGGATGGCCGACGGCAGGGCCGCGGCCTCGTCGGGGTCGATCGCGAAGGCGCGAGCTGCGGTCCGCGGCGCCACATAGGCCACCCCGCCGAGGATCAACCGTAAAGCGGCGAGCAGTCGGCGGGGGCTGGCTCCGACGAATCGGCGACGTTCGACAGTCATGACATCTGATTCAAGCGGGTCTTCCGACCCTGATCGCCCGTCCTTCAGCCTCTTATCGTCTGGTGCCATGGAGCGTGTAGTGCTGGTGACAGGCGCCGGCTCCGGGCTCGGGCGAGCTTGCGTCGAGTACCTGGCCCGTAAGGGCCATCGCGTTTACGGCGGAGATGTGGATCCGCGACCCGTCAACGGGGTCACGATGCTGCGAATGGATGTGACCATCGACCGCTCGGCGGCAGGGGCGATCGATTGGATCACCGAGGAGGCCGGTCGCATCGACGTGTTGATCAACAACGCCGGTTTCGGCATTGCCGGATCGATTGAAGACACCTCGATCGAGGAAGCCCACAGGCAATTCGAGGTGAACTTCTTCGGTATCTTCCGGATGACCAGGGCCGCCCTCCCTCAGATGCGCCGCCAGGGGAACGGCCTGATCATCAACGTCTCTTCGATCGGAGGGCTGATCGCCATGCCTTTTCAGGGCTTGTATTCGGCCTCCAAGTTCGCCGTAGAAGGGTTCACCGAAGCCCTACGTATGGAGGTCCGCCCGTTCGGGATCAGCGCGGTTCTGGTCGAACCGGCCGACTTCCACACCGGCTTCACCGCCGCCCGGCGGCTGGTTGACGCCGCCACTGAGAAGTCGGCCTATGCCCCCCGACTGCGCGACGCCCTCGCGGTGATCGAGGCCGATGAGCTCGATGGGTCCCACCCTCGCCTGGTCGGCCCGCTCATCGAAAAGATCATGAGGTCTCGTCATCCCCGTCTTCGCTACATGGTCGGATCACGAACCGAGCAGCTGGCGGCACTGCTGAAGCGGACGCTCCCGGCGAGCGCCTTCGCCCCCCTGATTGAAAACCACTACCGAGTAGGTCGATGAAACTCGATCGAGCCGCCCTCCATTTCGAGATGGCGCGGATGAGGCGATTCGAGGAAGCCTTGGCAGAGCTGTGGCAGCGGGGCTTGATCAGCGGGGAGATGCACCTCGGCGTCGGGGAAGAAGCGATAGCGGCCGGCCTCGCCGCTCACCTCGGCGACGGGGATGCTCTCGCCCTCGACTACCGGCCCACGCCGCTGCTTGTCGGGCGCGGCCTCGACCTCGAAGCGATGCTGCTGGAAATGCTGGGCTCCGAGGAGGGTCTCTGTAGGGGGCACGGGGGGCATATGCACCTGCTGTCTCCCGATCACCTGGCCCTCACCACCGGGATCGTAGGCTCGTCGGCACCGCTCGGACTGGGGCTGGCTCTGGCTGCCCAGCTGTTACGTCCCGGACGCGTCGCGATCGCAGTTTTCGGCGACGGCGCCGCCAACCAGGGGATGGTGCTCGAGTCCCTCAACCTGGCGGTGGTGTGGGATCTTCCCCTGGTCTTCGTCTGTAAAGACAATGGATGGGCAGTGACCACCCGGTCCCGTCAGCTGACCGCCGGTTCGCTCGCCGGGCGGGCTCGGGCGTTCGGGCTGCCGGTGCAGACCGTCGACGGCCGGAACGTCGAGTCGGTGTGGAAGGCGGGGCGGTGGGCGGTCGCCCGGGCGCGAGCGGGACACGGACCGAGCTTCCTCCTGCTCAAATGCCGCCGCCCCCGGGGCCACTTCGAGGACGATCAGCTGGTCCAAGCTGTCCGCCATCCGTCCCGGCTCGGACGCCTCCTCCCGGACCTCCTTCGAAAAAGCGTCGTTCCGGGGGCGGGCGCCCGCCAGCGCCTGGCCGCCTGGTGGACCGTGGCCCGGACCATCACCAGGGTGGCAACGGATGTCTGGGTGGCCGGTTGGGACCCGTTGCGGATCAGCCGATCTCGACTCGGCCGCTCCACGGCCGCCGAGTTGGAGTCAACGGCGAACTCAGAGGTAGCGGTGTCGGTTGAGCGGGCTCTGCACACCATCGGGGCTCAGTCGTGAGCCCGATCGACCTGGGTCCCGCCATCGACGGCGCCCTGGAGATGGCAATGGCTGCCGACGACACCATTCTGATCATCGGGGAGGACGTCCCCATGATGCGAAGCGGCCTGTTCGCCCGCTACGGGCCCCGGCGGGTGCGGGCGGCTCCGATCTCCGAATCGGCCTTTCTCGGGGCCGGCGTCGGAGCCGCGCTAGGTGGGCTGAGGCCGGTGATCGAGATCATGTTCGTCG
>DATHSX010000158.1:0-5288 GCA_035463935.1 Acidimicrobiia bacterium
GAGGGGCTCGGTGGTCATCACATCGCTGACCCGCATGTCGACTCCATTCTCCGCGTGCCGGGCGTTCAAGCCCCGCCTGTCACGTTCGATGCTAGGAAGCCGACCCGGCCCTCGGAGTCCGGCAGGAGTGCTCAGCCATCCCGGCCAAGCGGAAGCATCCAAAGGCTCCTCGGTAAGGGCCATTGGCCCCTGGCGGGTGGCTGGCACCTCTCGCATGGTGGAGTGACGTTCGAAAGGAGAAGTGTGCGGGCCCAACCCGGTGACAAACTCATTATCAAGGGTCATCACGTTGGCGACCCCGATCGGGATGGAGAGATCCTGGAGGTACACGGGTCGGAGGGCGAGGCGCCCTACCTGGTCCGCTGGTCAGACGATGGCCACGAAGGACTTATCTTCCCCGGGAGCGATGCCGTCATCGAGCATCACCGCCGCCGGCGATTGGCGACGAAGCAACCCGCAAAGCCGGTCCAGCCGTTGGTGTCTTGATACCTTTTGGCAGACACGGGTGACACCGACCAGGGCAAAGGCGCGTGTGAACCGGCCTGGCCGTCGTGCTGCCGTCGCGGTGCTCGCGGCCATGACGGACAGTGGTGACGCGACTCTACGTTCGGCCAGTAATACGCCCGTCCAGTAAAAGGAATAGGCTCGCGACGCAAGGAATCCTGTGCGGGCAAGAGAGACCCTTGGTCAATAAGGACCTTTGGCACTGTCCCCGCCGGGGGCCGGTCGCATGGTGGGTCCAGAAAGGAGACGGTTGATGGAACAGCTCGATTCCGCGCCCTCCGTCGAACCAACGGTGGCGCGTCTCCGCCGCAGTCGCGGGGATCGGGTCATCGCCGGTGTTTGCGGCGGACTGGGGCGCTACTTCAAGGTCGATCCGGTCTGGTTCAGGCTTGCTTTCATCGTCCTGGCGATCGGGGGGGGCTCGGGGGTGGTCGTCTATCTCGTCGCCTGGTTGCTCATCCCCGAAGAAGGAGCATCCGAGGCCCCCGGGGCCCACATCTCCGATCTCGGCAATAAGGGACCGTTGGTGGCCGGAGCAATCCTGGTGGGCGTGGGCCTGATTCTGCTTGCCAACAATCTGATGCCCTGGTTCGACCGTTTCATGTGGCCCGCGATGGTCATCGTGGCCGGGGCGGGTCTGCTGTACACAGGGAGTCGCCGTGAACGTAACTGACGCAACTGACCGAACCGAAACCATGTCGAGGCGGGTCGGACCGCAGGGCAGGCCATACGGGTCGTTGGTCGCCGGGGCGATCCTGATCGTGCTCGGCGTGCTGTGGCTGCTGGACGTCAGCGACGTCCTGGAGCTGCGGCTGAACATCGTGCTGCCGGCGATTCTGATCGTCATCGGTCTGGCCCTCGTTGTCGGAGCTCGCAACGGTCCCCACAGCGGTCTCGTGGTCTGGGGATTGCTCATCTCGCTGGCGGTGGTGGCCTCGGCCACCATCCCCCTGACCGCGTTCTCGGGAGGCGTGGGCGAACGGGACATCCTGGTGACGGACCAGGCCCGGCTCGAGTCCACCTATTCGGTGGGCGTGGGTGACCTCCGGCTCGATCTCAGTGATCTCACCTTGACCGAGTCGGCGGTGGTCGAAGTCTCCGTCGGTGCCGGTGAGCTGACCGTAGCTTTGCCCGCCGACGTTCCTGTGGACATCGAGGCGTCAACGGGCGCCGGCGAGATCATCCTCCTGGGAGATACCCGGGATGGGATCGGGGTGCGCCATTCCTACCGCAGCGAAGGGTTTGCAACCGCCCCGGTGACCCTGAGTCTCGACCTGCGGACCGCCGCCGGGAAGATCGAGGTGTCGCGATGAGATGGCATATCGGAACGCTGCTGGCCGGACTGATCTACGTAGCTGCCGGGGTAGTTTTCCTGCTGGAGGCTCTCGACGTGTGGAGCCTGGAATTGAGTGATTTGCGAATAGTGGCACCGATTGTCCTGCTGGTGGCAGGCGTGGCAGTGATCATCGGCTCGTTGGGGCGCGCGGAGCGCGCTACCTGACGATCCGCTGGCAAGGTTGTAGCCCCGGCCCGGGGGGGCCGGGGCTACAACTATTGCGGTGGAACCGGTTTAGAGACCAGTGGTGACAGGGATCTTGTGGGCCGCCGGCGCCGCCTCGACGGGCAGCGGAACCCGGACGGTGAGGATGCCCTTGTCATAGGAGGCCTTGATGGCGTCGGCATCAACTCCATCGGGCAGGGCGATTCGGCGCTCGAAACGCCCGAACCTGCGCTCACGCAGGTAGCGATCTTCGTCCTTGGTCTCCTTCTCCTCCGTCTTCTCGCCCTTGATGGTGAGCATGTCACCATCAACCGAGATGTCCACATCCTTCTCGGGGTCGATGCCGGGCATTTCGACGGTCACAACCAGTCCCCCATTTTCCCGGCGCATGTCGGTAATCAGCCTGATGGCTGCCGGCTCACCGGGCTCCCCGGGCCAGAAACGATCGAGGAAGGTCCTCATATCCTTCTCCAGGTCCAATAGGGGAGTCCACGCTTTGAGTTCCATTTGACCTCCTTCCTCGCAGCGGGGATCACAGCTCCCTGGCTTGGTCCCAGCAGGAACTTGCCCTTTCCCCCCACAGCCGACAAGGGCCGAAAGTCAGCTTCGACGGACAAACGGGTTCCCGGTTCGAGAAATCAAACCTTGGGGCGGATGGGCATGACCACCTGGGTACGCCACTTGCTCACGTCGGGCTCTTCATTGGGATCGGTGAAGTACACCTCCCAGAATGGCCCCGCTTTTTCGTAGCCATGCCCGTCCACCCACTGCTCGAGCGCCTGGTAGGCCTCCGGCAGGGTCTCGTACGGCCCTATGTGCATCGTCACGGCCGCAGGTCCGCCGGGGAGCCGGGAAGTCTCGGTTCGTCCCTCGCCAGGCAAAGCCTCCCCGACGGGAAAGCCCGCTTCGACCTCAAAAGCGCCGTTCATCGATAGGAAGCGAGTAAAGGGGGGGCCGGTGGGCTGAGCTCCGGCCTGAGCCATGTGTCCCATGACCTCGCTGTAGGCGCCCCCGAGCCATTCGGGAATCTCGTCCACGCCGATCTTGTCCCGTATCACCTCGGTCACCTGCTCCTGAAGGTCGACCCTGTCGATCTGATAGCTCTCCGGCTCGTATGCCTCTTGCGGATACACCTCGGCCTCCCTGAGAAGACTGCCTGCAAAACCTCACTGCAATGTGACCAGCCTCCGGACGACTCGGTTAGAGGCCAAAGACCCGGGCGGCGGGACGGCTGACGGTCACCGGGTGGGGGCCAGTTCTCGCGCCTTTTCGGCCTCGGCAACCAACTGGGCGGTCCGGATGACCGTGTCGGGGTTCAGGCTGATCGAGTCGATTCCCATTTCTACGAGCCTCCGGGCCACCTCCGGGAAGTCAGAGGGAGCCTGGCCGCAGATGCCGATGTGGCGGCGGCTCCGCCGGGCTCCCCGCACGGCTTGTTCGATCATGCCCATCACACCTTCGTCCCGCTCGTCGAAGTCGAACGCCACCAGTTCCGAATCCCGGTCAACGCCCAGCACCAGCTGGGTCAGGTCGTTCGAACCGATCGAGAATCCGTCGAACAGCTCTGCAAAGGCATCGATCTGAACCACGTTGTTGGGGATCTCGCACATGACATAGATCTCCAGGCCATTCTCTCCTTGGCGGAGCCCGAATTCGGCCATGACCGCCAGGACCCGCCGACCCTCGTCGATCCGGCGGCAGAAGGGGATCATCAGCTTGACGTTGCTGAGGCCCATGTCGTCCCGGACTCGCTTCATGGCTGCGCACTCCAGCCCGAAGCCCTCCTGATAGGCCGGATGGGCGTAGCGCGAAGCTCCCCGGAAACCGATCATCGGATTGGCCTCCAGGGGCTCGAAGGCCTTACCGCCGAGAAGGTTGGCGTACTCATTGGTCTTGAAGTCGGAAAGCCGCACGATCACCGGGCGGGGATAGAAAGCAGCAGCAATCGTCCCCACCCCTTCGGAAAGTCTCTGAATGAAGTACTCCGCCCCGCTGGGATAACCGCTGGTCAACGTCTCGATGGCTCGCCGCTCGCCCGGATCGCTGATCCGCTCCGGGTGGAGCAACGCCATTGGATGAGCCTGGATGGACTCGGAGATGATGAACTCCATCCGGGCCAGCCCCACCCCGGCCACCGGCAGCCGGCCAGTCTGGAAGGCGATTTCGGGGTTGCCCAGATTCACCATTAGCTCGGTCTGCGGCTGGGGAACTCGCTCCAGGTCGACATCATCGACCTGGAAGGGCACTCTGCCCTCGTACACCCGGCCCACGTCACCCTCGCAGCAGGACACCGTGACCACCCCCCGGCCCGCCAGCCGCTCGGTCCCTTCCTCGGTGCCGACCACGGCCGGGATGCCCAGCTCCCGGGCCACGATGGCGGCATGGCAGGTCCGGCCTCCGCGGTTGGTGATGATGGCGGCCGCCGTCTTCATGACTGGCTCCCAGTCGGGGGTGGTGGTGTCGGCCACCAGTACCTCGCCGGGCTGAAAGGCCGGCAGATCCCTGACGCTGGCCACCACGCGAACTGCCCCGTGGGCCGCCGCGGTACCCACGGCCCGGCCCGAGACCAGCACCTGGCCGCCCGGATCCAGCCGGTATTCTCGGAGGATCGCCGCCGATCGCTGGGACACCACCGTCTCGGGTCGCGCTTGCACGAGATAGAGCTGACCGTCCAGGCCGTCCTTGGCCCATTCGAGGTCCATGGGTACCAAATGGCCGGCCTGCCGGCTGTACTGGCGTTCCACCTCGATTCCATAACCGGCCAGAGTCAGCACCTCGTCGTCGGATAGGCAGAACCGGGCGCGGTCGGCGTCGGCCGTCGGCACGTTGGCGGTGGTCTGACCTCCCCGGCCCTGGGCGTAGATCATCCTGACCTGCTTGCGCCCGAGCTTGCGTCGCAGCACGGTCCGGTGACCGATTTCGTATGTCGGCTTATGGACGTAAAACTCGTCGGGATCGACGACCCCTTGCACGATGTTCTCGCCCAGGCCGTAGGACCCGGTGATGAATACGACGTCGGGGAACCCCGATTCGGTGTCGACGGTGAAGATCACTCCGCTCGAGGCCAGGTCGGCCCGCACCATCTTCATCACACCCACCGAAAGAGCCACGGCGAAGTGGTCAAAGCCCTGATCGATCCGGTAGGCGACCGCGCGGTCGGTGAAGAGGCTGGCGAAACATCTCCGGCAGGCCTCGACCACTCGCTCGGCTCCGTGGACGTTGAGGAATGTCTCGTGTTGGCCGGCGAAGCTGGCGGTGGGCAGGTCTTCGGCAGTTGCCGATG
>DATHSX010000159.1:0-13559 GCA_035463935.1 Acidimicrobiia bacterium
CCCGCCCGATCGTGGTGATCTCCTTGGAGGCCGGATCGACTCCCTGAAACCCGGCCACGATCACCACCTTTCCAGCGTCGAGGCCGGCCCGAATGCGCTCCCCCCGGATCTCCCGGATCTTGGCCGAACCGTGAACACCATCGGTCAGAATCCCCGCCTGGGAGCCGGTAAGGCTGATGGCACCCACCCCGCGGGCATTGATGGCCATGGCGGTGAGGGCCATGGCGATTCGCTCCCCCGAGGTAAGGAGCATGTCCATCTCCCGGGCGGGAGGGTCCGGACTGACGGCGCGGGCGAGTTCGAAAAGCTCGTCGGTGGTATGTCCCATGGCCGAGACGACTACTACGACCTCGTGACCGTCTCGCCGGGTCTCCGCCACCCGATCGGCGACCGCATTGATGCGCTCCGGATTAGCGACCGAGGTGCCGCCGTACTTCTGGACGATTAGAGACATGGCAGTTCCATTGAATGGGGATGATCGGCGGAATTGCCGTCGACCGCACGCACCCGATAGCTTACGGCCCTCCCTTTGGTTCGCCGCCATATGACCGACCGCCGCCAGCGCCAAAAAGAGCTCCGCGCCGCCCGCAGGCAAGAGGAGCGCCGCGCCGCCTCCCGCAAAGAGTTCCGGCGGCGGATAACGATTGCCCTGAGCATCGGTCTCGGTTTGGCCGCCCTGCTCCTCCTGATCACCTTCCTTACCAACCGCCCAGCCGCTCTCCCCACTGCCTACCTGGCTTTCCGGGAGCAACCCACCGCGTGTGACGCCGAGACCCCGCCTGAAATTCAACCGCTCAGCTTCGAGGGTCCGGGCGACGAGGCCGTGGGAGCCGCCCCGCTCACAGCCGTAATCGACACCAGCTGCGGGAATATCGAGATCGAACTCGATTCCGCCGGTTATCCCCAGACCGTCAACTCGTTCGTGTTCCTCGCCCGCCAGGGGTTCTACGAGGGGACGGTCTTTCATCGGATCGCTCCCGACTTCGTGATACAGGGTGGCGATCCTTCCGCCAACGGGACCGGCGGACCGGGCTACATCGTCCCCGACGAGTTTCCGCCAGAAGGGTTTGTGTATGAGCCCGGAGTAGTGGCGATGGCTAACGCCGGAGCCCGCAGCACGGGAAGTCAGTTCTTCATCGTGGTCGGCGAGGACGCCCGGGTCCTGAACAATGCCTTCTCGATCCTGGGACGGGTGGTCGGCGGCCAGCAGACCCTTGATGCCATCACCGCCGTGCCCACTTCGGTGAGCCCCGGTTCCAGCGAGCGCAGTCGGCCCAACGAGACGGTCTACGTGGAAAGCATCGAGATCGGGCAATGAACCACCCGATCGGCTCGGCGTGATCGACCTCCACGTCCATTCCACCGCCTCCGATGGGTCGGACCCACCAGCCGAGATAGTTCACAAGGCGGCCCGGATGGGGCTGACCGCGGTGGCCCTCACCGACCATGACACCCTGGGAGGGCTGAAAGAGGCCGCGGTCGCCGCGGCCAGCCATGGGATCGAGCTGGTTCCCGGGACCGAACTGTCGGTGGAATGGGAAGGCGGCGCCATGCATCTGACCGTCCTCTTCCTTCCGCCGGAGCCCGGCTCTCTCCAGGATCGACTCGCCGAGCTGCGGGCGGGGCGCAACCGCCGCAACCTTCTGATCCTGGATCGGCTCGCGCAGCTGGGGCTCCCGGTCCTCGAGGATGAGGTGTTGGAGATTGCGGCGGGGGAATCGGTGGGCCGGCCCCATATCGCCGCAATCATGCTGCAAAGGGGTTATGTCGATTCGATTGCCGAGGCTTTCGACCGATACCTGGGATGGGGAATGGCGGCTTATGTGCCCAGGCTCCGCCTCGCTCCGGAAGAAGCGATCGGCCTCGCCCTGGACTCGGGGGCAACTCCGATCCTGGCGCACCCCCACACCCTGCGCTTGGACACCGCAGACGCGGTGGCCGCGGCCCTGCGCCGTTTGGCAGCGGCGGGGCTGGTGGGCATGGAGTGCTACTACCCGCTCTATTCCCCGCTGGAGCGAGAGGGCTACGCCGCCCTGGCCGGGCGCTTCGGACTCCACCCGTCGGGGGGGAGCGACTATCACGGCACCTACAAACCCGAAGTCGAACTCGGCATCGGCCGGGGCAACCTGATGGTGCCCGATCACTTGCTGGATCCCCTGCGACCGGCCGATTGACGCGAACATGGCTTGATGCAAGACGCCGCAGCCGGGGCCGGCCGGCGCCGCCGGCCGATCGGACTCGGTGCGGCGGCCCTGGTGGTATCTGTCTCCGTGCTCCTGTCCCGGCTGCTGGGGCTCTTGCGCGAAACCCTCCTGGCCGCACTGCTGGGAGTCTCCGCGGCGGGAGACGTGTATCGGAACGCTTTCGTGATCCCCGACCTTCTCAACTACTTCCTGGCCGGGGGATTCCTCTCCATCACACTGGTCCCCTTGCTGGCCAGACGGATCGAAGCCGGTGACGAAGACGGGTTCCGGGCGGACTTCGCGACCGTCTTCCGGGCGGCGGCGTGGGCGATCGGCGGCCTGACCGTGGTGATGCTCATCATGGCGGGCCCGGTCAGCCGGCTGGTCTTCCCGGCCCTGGATACGGTGGCGGTGACCGACATAGCCCGCCTCACCCGGGTAGCTCTCCCCGCTCAGATCTTCTTTGTGCTCGGGTCGCTCCTGATGTCGGCGCAGTACGTCCATCGGCGCTTTCTCGTCCCCGCGCTCGCTCCCATTGTCTACAACCTGGCGATCATCGCCGGCGGCTTGCTCGGGGCTGTCGACGGGTCTCCCGATCCCGATGGTTTCGTCTGGGGAGCTCTGGTGGGGGCGGCGGTGGGAAGCTTCGGGCTCCAATGGTGGGGTGCGCACCGGGCAGGTCTGCGCTGGTCGGGGCGCCGAACGCCGGTGCTCTCCGAGTACTTGTCGCTGGCCTTGCCGCTGATGGTTGGGCAATCGGTCACGGTCCTCGATGAGCAATTCCCGCGGCTCTTCGGCCAACTAGTTGAGGGGGGCGCCACTGCGGCCCTCTCCTTCGCGCGAATGCTCAACATGCTCCCGGTGGGGATTCTCGCCCAGGCGGCGGCGGTGGCCAGCTTTCCGTTCCTGGCCCGGCTCGTGGCGGGCGGCCAGGAGGAAGAGGCCGACCGGGTGACGCTCAGATCCGTGCGGACCACGGTGGCGTTGTCGATCGCCGCGGCCGCGGTGATATGGGCAGCCGCCCGGCCGCTGGTGCGCCTGGTCTACCAATGGGGCGAGTTCGATGCTGCCGCCTCGAACCAGGTCAGCGGCTTGTTGGCGGTTTACGCCCTGTCCATCCCCGCCTGGGCAATCCATCAGCTGGTGGGCCGCTGGTTCTATGCCCACCGACGGATGTGGCTTCCGGTCGTCGTCGGGACCTCCGCCACCGCCGTGGCCATTCCGCTCGCACTGCTACTGGCCAACCGCATGGGAAGCACCGGAATCGCCCTCGCCAGCTCATTGGCCATCTGGCTGTACACCGCCGCCCTGACCGTGGTCTGGGGGGCCCGCGATCGCCGGCGATATCTAGGCGTGCTTGATGCGCTGGGGCGTGGGCTTCCCGGCGGCCTGGTGGCTGCAGTCGCCGGCAGGCTGCTTGCCGAGCGGCTGTCCGCGCAGACTGTGGGCGAGGCGATCGCCGCAGCGGGGTTGATCGCCCTGGTGGTGGTAACGGTGTATGTCGTTATTGCGCGGCTGCTCGGCTTGGCCGAGGCAGATCCCCGGCTCTGGCGCCGGGCCCGTCGATCGGTCAGCGAATGATCTGCTGCCCGCGGGGATCGGGCTTCAGGATCGGGAGCGGGTCATCAGGATGCGAGATCTGGTAAGCCCGCACCCAGGCCGCGGGACGGGGTAGCCAGGGACGCATGGCCCGGGCTGCGGCCGCTTCTTCCTGTAGTCGGCGGAACACGGCGACAATCGCGGCCGCCTCATAGGGTCCGGCTCCGCCCCGGATCTCGAAATCAGCCATCGGGAAGCTCCACGAGTTCGATCAGCGTACCGCCCAGGTCGGACGGATGAACGAAGGCAATCCTCGCTCCCCGGCCACCGGCCCGCGGGGTCTCGTCGATCAGCCGCACGCCCCGGGAGCGGAGATGGGCGAGGGCCTCGTCGATGTCAAGTACGGCATAGGCGATGTGATGCAGACCTTCGCCTCGCCTCGCGAGGAACCTTCCCACTGTGGTGGCGGGCGAGAGTGGGGTCAGCAGCTGCACAAAGGATCCCCCGACCGGGATCATCGCCTCCTCCACCCCCTGGCTGGCCACCACCTCTCGAGAAAGGGGCTCCACTCCATACCGCTCCCGATAAGCGGTGACGGCGGCATCGAGATCGCGCACTGCGATGCCCACGTGATCGAGGTTGTAGACCTTCATGTGCGCAGGCTAGGGCCCACCAGGTAGCCTGCTGGCGGGATGCCTGAGCCCATCGAACGCAATCTGGGCCTCGAGCTCGTGCGGGTCACGGAGACGGCCGCCATGGCCGCGGCCCGCTGGATGGGCCGGGGCAACAAGGAGGCCGCCGACCAGGCGGCGGTCGACGGGATGCGGGCGCACCTCGCCACCCTCGAGATCGATGGTGTCGTGATCATCGGCGAGGGGGAGAAAGACGAGGCTCCCATGCTCTACAACGGTGAGCGAGTGGGTACCGGCCGCGGCCTCCAGGTCGAGGTGGCGGTCGATCCGGTGGATGGCACCACACTCACCTCCAAGGGAGAGCCCGGGGCCCTGTCCGTCATCGCGGTGAGTGAGGGGCGGGGCCTGATGTACGCCCCGGGCAAGCTGGTGTACATGGACAAGATCGCCGTCGGGCCCGAGGCGGCCGGCATGGTTGATTTGGAAGCGCCGGTGGAGCACAACTTGCGCCGGGTTGCCAAAGCCAAGGAGAAGGACGTCAACGACCTGACCGTGATCATCCTGGACCGGCCGCGCAACGAGCACTACATCGAGGCGGCCCGGACCGCCGGCGCTCGCATCCGGCTGATCCGAGATGGAGACGTGGCTGGCGCTATCGCCACGGCACGGTCCGACACCAGCATCGACGTTCTGCTGGGCATCGGCGGTTCCCCGGAGGCGGTGCTGGCCGCCGCTGCCCTGAAGTGCATGGACGGCGAAATTCAATGCCGGCTATGGCCCCGCAACGATGACGAAGCCCGATTTGCCCGAGAGACCGGACTGGATCTCGACCTGGTCATGCAAACCAACGACCTGGTCGGTTCGAGCAATGTCTTCTTCTCCGCCACGGGGGTGACCGGGGGCGAATATCTGCGGGGGGTGGACTTCTCGGGCGACACTGCCGTCACCCATTCGGTGATCATGCGATCCAAGACCGGTTCGATCAGGTACATGGATGCCCGCCACAACTTCACCAAGCTACGGGAGATCTCTGCGGTGGTGCTCGACTGATGCGGGGTCCCGCCACCTACCCCGAGGCCTATCGCAACGTTCTCAGGTTGCGGGCGGTCAGGAACTTCTCAGATACACCGGTCTCCGACCCGCACCTCCACGCCATCCTGGAGGCGGGACGGTGGACGGGGAGCAGCAAGAATCGTCAGAGCTGGTCGCTCGTGGTGATCACCGATGCCGCGCAGAAGGACCTCCTCGCTGGTTGCGGGGATTTCACCGATCCGGTTCGGCGAGCGCCGATGGCCATCGCCCTGGTCCGCGAACATGGTGGCAACGATTTCGACATCGGACGGCTCGGACAGAATCTCATGCTGGCGGCCCGCGCCCTCGGGGTGGCTTCGTGCCCGATTACTTTCCATCGCTCGGACGAGGCGGGCGGGGTCCTGGGGCTTCCCCCGGAGAGTCACTGTCGATACGGGCTCGCGATGGGTTATCCGGCTGACGAGACGGGGTCGACGCGCTTCGGCGGTCGTAAGCCTTTGCAGGATTTCGTTCACTGGAACAGCTACTGAGCGGTCCCGCACGGATCTAGCGAGCCGGGGGAAGGAGGGCGAGCGTCGACCTCACCGCCGCCAGCAAGCTCCCGACCACCTCCACCCCGATCGACTCCAAGTCCTGGCGGTGATGAGAGCCACCGTCGTACAAGATGGCCCGTGCGCCCACATGGGCCGCGGCCAGAGCGTCGTCGGGGGTGTCCCCGATCACCACCACCTCGGCCGGATCCTCTGCTCCGATCAGCTGGCGGAGATGAAGCTCCAGATAGACGGCCTTGAGGTCCCCTGGAGTGGACCCGGCGGCCAGTCCGTCGATCCGGTCGAAATAGCCGGCGATCCCCAGCCGCTCCACCAGCGGAATCAGGTCGGCATGGGGAAACATCGACAAGAGGGATTGAGTGTGGCCGGCGGCAGCCACCATCTGCAGGGCCTCGGCCGCATCGACTGTGAGACGGGCGCCCTCCAACGCCTGGCGATAGGCGTCGTGAAAAACCCGGTCGAGAATCAGCCAGTCCTCGTCGCTCACCTCATGGCCCATCAGACGGTCGTAGAACCGCTTGACCGGACGCGTGTAGTGGGTCCGATACCCGTCAAGGTCGATGGGGCCGGCCCCCAGCCGCGCCAGCCCCTGGTTGACCGCAGCAACCACCAGGTCCAAATCGTCGAAAAGGGTGCCGTTCCAGTCCCACACGATGTGCACGACTGAATGCTACGGAACCCCCGACGCCCGGCTCCGGCCCCGGGCTAAGTTTGGCCTCATGCAATCGATCAATCCCACCACCGGCGAAGTGATAGCCGATTACCCCGAACACAGCTGGGAAGAGGTCGACTCCCGCCTGGTGGCGGCTCACCGGGCCTTCTCCTCGTGGCGGCGAGTCCCATTCACCGCGCGCGGGGAGCTGATGCGAGCAGTGGCCGAGCGATTGGAGTCGCGCAAGGAAGAACTCGCCCGTCTCATGGCCCTCGAGATGGGTAAGCCCATTGCGGCCGGCAGGGCAGAGGTCGAGAAATGCGGGTGGGTCTGCCGCTATTACGCCGACGAGGCCGCCGCCATGCTGGCCGATCGGGAGATGCCCACTGACCGCACCAGAAGCTACCTCCATCACGAGCCACTCGGCGTGGTGCTGGCCGTCATGCCCTGGAACTTCCCTCTCTGGCAGGTATTTCGGTTCGCCGCCCCCGGGCTGATGGCGGGCAACGCCGGGGTGCTGAAACACTCGTCCAATGTCTCCGGTTCGGCGCTGGCGATCGAGGAGATCTTCCAGCAGGCGGGTGCGCCGGACGGGCTGTTCTCCACCCTCCTGATCCGCTCCTCGCTCGTGGATCGGGTAATCGAGCATCCGGCAGTGGCGGCGGCGACACTGACCGGCAGCGACCCCGCCGGGCGGGCGGTAGCCGCCAAGGCGGGGGCGATGCTCAAGAAGACGGTGCTCGAACTGGGGGGAAGTGATCCCTACGTCATCCTGGCCGATGCCGATCTGCCCGCCGCGGCTGCCACCTGTGCCACCAGCCGGCTGATCAACGGCGGCCAAAGCTGCATCGCGGCCAAACGGTTCATCGTGCTGGCGGACGTCGCCGAGGAGTTCACGAGCCTCTTCACCGAGCAAATGGCCGCGGTGCAAATGGGCGACCCCATGCTGGAGGCCACCAAGCTGGGCCCGCAGGCCCGGCACGACCTAAGGGACGAGTTGCACCGCCAGGTCCAGCGGACCATCGAGTCTGGCGCCCAATTGATACTGGGAGGGGAGGTGCCCGAGGGACCGGGCGCCTTCTATCCGCCCACCGTCCTCACGGGGGTGGAAAAGGGGATGGCCGCGTATCACGAGGAGCTGTTTGGGCCGGCCGCGGCCGTGATCACGGTGGCCGACGAAGACCAGGCGCTCGAGGTGGCCAACGATTCTCCCTTCGGGCTGGGGGCCGCCATCTTCTCTCGCGACGTCGAGCGGGCCGAGCGTCTGGCCGCCACCCGGATCGAAGCCGGCTGCTGTTTCGTCAACGCCTTCGTCGCCTCCGACCCCCGGCTGCCTTTCGGGGGGATCAAGAGCTCGGGCTACGGGAGGGAGCTGTCCGATCTTGGCATCCGGGAGTTCGTCAATCAGAAGACGGTGGTTGTCGCCTGAGGCGTGCCCAATTGCCAGTAGCCAGTAGCGGTAGGTGCTTTCGACCGGCTACATCTCGAGGCGGCCGGCCAGGGCCCGGCCCAGGGTGAGTTCGTCGGCATAATCCAGGTCGCCTCCCACGGGCAATCCCATCGCCAGCCGGGTGACCTTGACCCCAAGGGGTTTCATCTCTCTGGCGATGTACATGGCCGTAACGTCGCCCTCGACAGTCGGGTTGGTGGCGATGATCAGCTCTGCTACGCCTTCGGCGGCGATTCGCCCGGAGAGCTCGGCGATATGGAGCTGACCGGGCCCCACTCCCCCGATGGGGGATATCGCCCCGCCCAGAACGTGATAACGGCCCCGGAACTCCTGGGTCCGCTCGACCACGGCGATGTCCTGGGCCCGTTCGACCACACAAATGACGCTGGCCTCTCGCCGGGGGTCGCGACAAATCGCACACTCCTCGGCGCTGGTGACGTTGAAGCACCGAGGACAGATTCCCAGCTGCTCGCGCAGGTCGGTGATCGCCTGGGCGAGTCGCCGAGCATCGGCTTCCTCGATGGCCAGAAGGTGAAACGCCATCCTTTGGGCGCTCTTCTTGCCGATGCCGGGAAGGCGAGCCAACTCGTCGATCAGACGTTGCAGGGGTCCCTCGAACATCGCTGTCAGCCGAGCAGGCCGCCGAGGTCGAGGCCCCCGGTGAGGCCCGTCATCGCCGCGCTGGCGTCCCTCGACGCCGCCTCCAGGGCCTGGTTGACCGCGACCATCACGAGGTCGGCCAGCAGCTCCGGATCCGCCGGGTCGATGACCGTGGAGCCGATTACGACCGACAGCAACCGGTTGGCTCCGTTGACAGTCACCTTGACGGCGCCGCCTCCCGCCGTCCCTTCATAGGTGCGGGCGGCCAGCTCTTCCTGGGTCGCCGCCATCTGCTCCTGCATCATCTGAGCCTGCTTGAGCAGCTGGCGCATGTCCGGAGGCCGATTCATCGGGAGGGAGACATGGGGGTCGGACACGCTAGTTCAATCAACGGGGATCTCCTCGACGAGGGTGGCGCCGAGCTCGCGCTCGAGCAGGATGGTGGGATCAGTCGTCTCGGCCGGGGCCTCGAACAACCGGTCCTTGTCGAGTTCCACCCGGGTGAGGCTCTCCTCGCCGGACGGGCCAACCTCCCCCGGTACGGCTCCGGACTTTCGGAATTCGACGGTTACCGCCATGCCCAGGAGATCGGAGGCCTGGGTGGACACGAGCGCGGTCACCGCTTGATCGCGCTGCAGGCCCTCCAGATGGAAATCCTGGGAGACGTGAAGAACCAGCTTGGTACCCTCGACCGCGGCCGGGGTAGCTTCGCGAAACAGCGCCCAGCGCCGGGCTCCCAGCACCTGGCGGAGCCCTCCAAAGAGCGCCGGCCAGATGTCATTCAGACGTTCGGTCGTGACAAGGCTCGGCTCCGAGGCCGGGGCCTGCGCTTCCGGCTCGGGCGGAAGGCCGGGGGCGGAAGGCGGAGGCGATGAGCCCCCGGTCGAACCGGCATCTGCCGCCCGCGTTTCCAGCCTCTCCAGCCGGGCGATGAGGGCATCGGGATCGGCGGCGGTTTCGGGCCGGGTAAGACGGATCATGGCCAGCTCGACCATCAAACGCTCCTCCCGGCCCTCGCGCAGCTTGACCAGCGCCTCTCCCAGCAGGTCCACGGCCCGTAGCACGTCGGCCGGGCCAATTCGGGCCGCGGCCTTCTTCCAGCCCTCCAGTATCTCGCCTGGCTCGTCGGCGATCTCGGCCAGGTTCGGCGAGTAGTGAGCCAGAAACACCCCGCGAAAGAAGCCGATGGCCTCACCCACGAACCGGCGGAGGTCAATGCCCCGGGAAGCCATCTCGGCGACCAACTCCAGGGCCGCCCGGGCGTCACTGCTGGCGATCGCATCGGCCAGCCGGGAGTACGCCTCGCTGTCGGCCATGCCCAGGGTCCGGCGCACTCCGGCTAGATCCACGGCCCCCCCTCCGAGGGCCGCCACTTGTTCGAGGAGCGAGAGCGCATCCCGGGCCGAACCGCTGGCATGCCGCGCCACCGCCAGCAGCGCCTGGGCGTCTGCCCGGTACCCCTCGGCGTCGGCCAATCGAGCCAGGTGAGCGGCGAGCGCCTCGACCGCCACCGGGTGGAAATCGAACCGCTGCGTGCGGCTGCGAATCGTGTCGAGGAGCTTGTACGGCTCGGTCGTCGCCAGAACGAAGATGACATGGTCGGGAGGCTCCTCCAGCGTCTTGAGGAGGGCGTTGCCCGCCGCCTTGGACAGCATGTGCGCCTCGTCGAGGATGTAGACCCGCTTCGAGTTGGCGGAGGACGCCACGGTCGTGACGCTCATGCGCATGTCACGGATGTCCTCGACGGAGTTGTGCGACGCCGCATCGAGTTCCATCACATCGAGCGAACTGCCCTCCGTGATGGCCACGCAGGACCCGCAAACGTTGTCGGGAGACCCATCCGCACTGCGGTGCTCGCAGTTGAGGGCCTTGGCCAGTATGCGGGCGGTTGTGGTCTTGCCAGTCCCCCGGGGCCCGGCGAACAAGTAGGCGTGGGCGATCCGTCCCTCGGCTACCTCCCGGGCCAGGGTCGAGGTGACGTGGGTCTGGCCCACGATCTCCTCAAAGGACTGCGGGCGGTACTTTCGGTAGAGAGCCTGATACATCGTCAGGCGGAGGGCGGAGGGCAGAAGTCGGAAGGCGAGGCCATCGCCCTAAGGGTACGGCATGGTGAGGACATGTCGTCGGGGGTTGCGGGCCCCACCACGAAGGGAGGCTTCCGCCTTCCGGTGCGGCCTTCCTAAGGTTCATTCCGACCCACTTTCAGCCGATAGTCCTCGTGACCTCATGACCACGCCCGTATCCAGTGACGCCCTCGCCGAGGCCCCCGCTTCCGAACAGGCCCCTCCGGCGGTATGGGCCACGGGCCTCGTCCGGCGGTTCGGCAAGGAAACCGCGGTCGATGGCGTGGACCTGGCAATCCAGCCAGGGGAGTTCTACGGGCTGCTTGGCCAGAACGGGGCGGGCAAGACGACGACCATCAAGATGATCGTCGGATTGCTGCGGCCCAATCAGGGCACGGCGGGGATCGGTGAGTTCGACACCTGGCGCCAGCCCCTCGAGGTCAAGAAGCGGATCGGGGTGCTCCCCGAGGAGTTCAACCTCTACGAGCGCCTCACCGGGGCAGAGTTGCTCGATTTCACGGCCGCCATGCACAGCCTCCCGCGCCAGGATGCGGTGGCCCGGCGCGACGAGCTCCTCGAGCTTCTCGACCTCTCCGATGCCGCCGGGAAGCTGGTGGGGGATTACTCCCGGGGCATGCGGAAGAAGGTGGCCCTGGCCGCGGCCATCATCCACCGACCTCCGGTCCTCTTCCTGGACGAGCCCTTCGAGGGTGTCGATCCGGTCTCGGCCCGGTTGATCCAGGGCCTGCTCAGGCGCTACACGGCGCAGGGAGCGACCATCGTCTTCTCCTCGCATGAGATGTATCTCGTGGAGCGCTTGTGCACCCGAATCGGGATCATGCAGCGCGGCCGCCTGATTACCGATGACACGCCGGCGGGGCTGTGCCGGCGGATGGGCGTGGACTCCGTCGAGGATGCCTTCATTCTGGCGGTGGGGGGACAGACAAGCACTGAGGGCCTGGCGTGGTTGCAGAACTCGTCAGACTGAAGCTGGCGCTGACCCGGAACGGGCTGCGCAAGGACTGGCAGCGACGGATCGGGCTCCCGGCCGTCCTGGGATTGATGATCTGGACGTCATGGCGGCTCGCCTCGGGGTTCGTCAGCCAGCATGCCGCTCTCAACCCGATGCAGGCGGCCCAGTTCTCGATGTGGGGGGCCCTGATCTTCTTCGTTGGCTGGGTGGCGCTCCCGGTTGTGATCTTCCCCCTTGATGAAACCCTCGATCCTGCCCAACTGGCCGTCTTTCCCGTGCCCGAGCGGCGGCTGCTGGCCGGACTGGCCGCCGCCTCCCTGGTCGGCCCATCGGTGATCGTGCCGGTGGTGCTGATCGGCGCCAACGTGAGCGTGCAGCCCACCCTGGCGACGAAGCTCGTCTCGATTCTCGCCGGCGCCTTGTTTTTGGGGCAGCTGGCGATCGCGTCCCACGTCTTCACCGGAGTCATCTCGGCGATGCTGCGGAGCCGGCGTGGTCGCGACCTGGCCGTGCTGGTGGTAGTGGGGATCGGGCTCTTCACCTTCGGTGGCTACCAGCTGCTGACCGGAGAGGTGGAACGGCTGGGGCTGGCCGGAGCGATGGACGCTCATCCGATCGAGCGCTGGGCGGCGTTGCTGGCTCCGGTGGCCGCTCAGCGGGCAGTGGCCGCGGCGGCCGCCGAGGACTGGGGTACCGCGGCGGCGATGTTGACCGTGGCGGCCGCCTGGCTGGTCCTGATGGGGAAGGCCTGGGGCCGGATGCTGGCGTGGATGCTGGTCACCCCCGATCATTCCCCCCGCCCCGACAAGGCCCGATATCGAAGGGGCCTGGCCGAGAGGGGTGCGTGGGGAACCCGCTGGGTTCTGGCCCGGAAGGAATTGCGATTCTTCGTACGCGATCCCCGCCAGCGCCTGGTCTGGACCGGGACGGTGATCTTCGTAGGCCTGGCGGTGGCGGTGCTGGTCGTGGGCACCGAGTCCATGGCACGCTTCCGGGAATCGACCTGGCTGCCGCTGCTGGCGCCGGCGATGGTGCTCTTCGTAGGCCTTCCGATCGCCCTCAACCAGTTCGGTTGGGAGCGGAACGCCGCCAGCTACCTATTCGCATTGCCCATCAGGCCCCGGCATCTGCTCGTGGGCAAGAACATGGCGATCGCTCTCGGCCTGGTCTCAGAGACGGTATTTCTGGCGATCCTTCTGGCCGCCTTCAGCGGCAGCTGGGAGGTGCTCGGGCTCGTGCCAGCCCTGGCCGTGGCGGCGATCGGCTGCCAGCTGGCGGTCGGGAATCTGGTGTCCGTGATCAGCCCCCTCCGACTGCCCAAGGAGGGTACCGACGTCTTCGCCCAGGCCACCGAACAGGGCTGCCTGGCGCTCGCCGCCCAGATGGTCTCCTTTCTTCTCATCGGCCTGCTCATGATTCCGCCCTCGGTCGCAGTCGTCCTTACTGTTTCCTTCGGGCAGGTGCTGTCGCCGGTCTTCACCACCATCGCCTCGGTGGTATGGGGGCTGATGTTCTACTGCGGCTCACTGCTCCTGGCAGGCTGGATACTGCGGCGCAGGGTGCCGGAGGTGGTCAGCTGGGTGCAGACGCACTAGGCAGCAAGCAGCCAGCAATCAGCCCTCCTCCCTCCTGCCTACTGTCTCCCCGTGCGCCTCGGAATCGATCTCGATGGGGTCGTGGCCGACTTCAACGCCGGCTGGATACGCCGTTACAACCAGCAATACGGGTCCGAGTTGCCGATCGATGCCGTCAAGGCCTGGGATGCGATTCCCAGCCTGACGCACTTCGACGACATGGGTGAGTTCTGGACATGGGCGCGGGATCACGATGGCCACTCCCTCTTCCGACACCTCGACACCTATCCGGGGGCGGTCGAGTCCCTGT
>DATHSX010000160.1:0-9589 GCA_035463935.1 Acidimicrobiia bacterium
GGATCCCGTCGGTGTCTCGGACCCGGCGTTCGGCCGTGAGCAATTGGAGCTCTAGTTCAACGGCCGCCATCACCTCGGGCGAGATGAGGTCGGCCACCTCGCCCTCGCCCAGGAGGCTGCGCAGGAGATCGCGGTCAAGCGTCAGAGCCGTCGCTCGCCGTTCGGCAATCGGAGCGTCGGCCTCATAGAGGAAAGCGGCCACAAAAGCGAAGAGGAGAGAGGAGGCAAAGGGCGAAGGCCCCGGGGTCTCGACGTCGACGACCCTGATCCGACGTGAGCGGACATCGGTGAGGATCGCCTCCAGAGCCGGGAGGTCGAAGTCGTCCATCAGCACCTCCCGATACGTTTCGAGGATGATCGGGAAGGTGCCGAACTGGCGGGCTACGCCAAGCAAGTCAGCGGCGCGGCGCCGCTGCATCCACAGGGGTGTCCGGCTGCCGGGGCGTCGACGGGGGAGCAGAAGGGCCCGCCCGGAAGCCTCTCGAAAGCGAGCGGCGAAGAGGGCGGTGTCGGCCAGATGCTCTTCCAGTATCTGGCGAACCTCTTCCGGTTCCAGCGTGAAATCGGCAGCTGCCGGCGGCTCCTCGGTGTCGGGGAGTCGGAAGGCGATACCGTCATCGGCCCAGATCACGTCGGGATCGGCCCCGTAGCGGCCGCGCAGCTTGTGGGTGAGGGCCATGGCCCAGGGGGCGTGGACCCGGGCCCCCAGCGGTGATAGCAGAACGACCCTCCAGTCACCGATTTCGTCTCGGAACCGTTCGATCACCAGCGTCTGGTCGGTGGGAAGCACGCCGACCGCGGCGCGCTCGTCCTCCAGGTAGCTGATGAGATTGCGCGCCGCCAGCGGATCCAACCGATAGTCCACCGTGAGTGTGGAAAACGCCTCTTCTTCGCGCTGTGCGCCCAGTTCCCGCACGAACCGTCCGATTCGCCGGCCCGTGGCCACCGGGCGGCCAAGGGAGTCCCCCTTCCAGAACGGCAGCTTTCCCGCCGGTTCTCCCGGGGCCGGCACTACTTCCACGCGCTCGGGGCCTATGTCGCTGATGCGCCAGGTGGTGGCTCCCAGGACGAACACGTCGCCCACCCGCGACTCGTAGACCATCTCCTCGTCGAGCTCCCCGACCCGACTGCCATCGGGAAGGGTGACCCGGAACAAGCCGCGGTCGGGGATCGTGCCGGCGTTGGCGACCACGAGCTGTCGAGCTCCCGGTCGGGCCGCAACGGCACCCGAAACCCGATCCCAGGTGACCCGGGGGCGAAGCTCGGCAAACAAGTCCGAGGGATAACGACCAGCCAGCATGTCGAGGGTGGCGTCGAAGAGGGGACGGGCCAGGTCGGCGTAGGGGGCGGCCCGGCGGGCGAGCTCATACAGATCATCCGCCGGGCGAGCTTCGTGGACCACGGCCGCAACCAGCTGCTGAGCAAGCACATCGAGCGGATTGCGGGGTATCGAGGTCGACTCGATGTCTCCCTCGCTCATCTGCCGTCCAATCACCGTGGCGGCGAGGAGATCGCCGCGGTACTTGGGGAAGATCCGGGCCCGCGACTCGCCTCCCACCTGGTGGCCCGAACGGCCGACCCTCTGTAGGCCGGAAGCCACAGAGGTGGGGGCCTCTACCTGGATGACCAGATCGACCGCCCCCATGTCGATACCGAGCTCGAGAGAAGAGGTGGCTACCACCGCCTTCAGCTGGCCCCGTTTGAGGGCCTCCTCGATCTGGAGGCGCTGCTCGCGGGACACCGAGCCGTGATGGGACCGGGCCAACTCACGGCCCGCCAGCTCGTTGACCTCGGCGCATATGCGTTCGGCGAGCCGCCGGGAGTTGGCGAAGACGATGGTGGAGCGGTGGCCCTCGATCAATTCGAGCAATCGTGGATAGATGGCGGGCCAGATGGAGGCCTGTCGGGGGAGGTCGGGATCGAGCGGGTCGGCCTGGCCGGCAGTGATCGGGACGGGTGCCGACATGTCCTCGACCGGAACGACGATCGACAGATCGAGGGGCCGGGGGGCGGGGGCGTCGACCAGCGCCACCGGGCGGGCCCGCCAGCCCTGGTCCTCCACCGTCCCACCCCCTAGATAACGCCCGATTTCCTCGAGCGGACGCTGGGTGGCGGAGAGGCCGATCCGCTGGGGTGCGCTGGCGGTGATCTCCTCCAGGCGCTCGAGCGACAGCGCCAGATGGGCCCCCCGCTTGGTTCCTGCTACCGAATGGATCTCATCGACGATCACCCAACGCACCGGCGTCAACACCTGCCGCGCTTCGGAGGTCAGCAGGAGAAACAGCGACTCAGGGGTCGTGATGAGGATGTCGGGTGGGGTTCGGAGCATGGCCCGCCGCTGCTCGGCGGGGGTGTCGCCCGTGCGTATGAAGGTGGCAAGTTCGGGGGGGAGAGGTGTCTCCAACCGGGCGGCGGCGTGGCGGATGCCGGCCAGGGGGGCCCGCAGATTCCGATCGACGTCGTAGGCGAGGGCCTTCAGTGGCGAGACGTAGAGCACCCGGCATCTTTCGGCGCGGGCCGGCAGCGGCTCGTGAAGCAGGCGATCGAGGACCCATAGAAATGCGGCCAGAGTCTTGCCAGATCCGGTGGGGGCGTGGATCAGGGTGTGGTGGCCCCCGGCGATCGCCTCCCATCCCGAGTCCTGGGCCCTCGTTGGGCCTGCAAAGGAAGCCGCGAACCAGACCCGGGTGGCGGGGTGGAAGAGTTCGAGCGAGCTCATCCGCCAAGGCTACGTTGGAACGGGGACAAGATTCCCCGCCGGGCGGCTCAGCCGGCGTCGACCGCCAGCGATATGAAGGCGCCGGGGTTCGCCGGAAGCTCTCCCCGCGTCGCCACGATCAAGAACGCCTCGACCACGCCCGGATCGAATTGCGTGCCGGCGTGGGTCACGATCTCGCTGATCGCATAGTCCACCGATAGGGCCGGTTGGTAGGCGCGATGGTTGGTGATGGCGTCGAATGCATCGGCGACCAGGACCACCCGGGCCAGGATCGGGATCTCTTCGCGGGCCAGCCCAAACGGATAACCGGC
Organism: Acidimicrobiia bacterium; assembly: GCA_035463935.1. Classification (GTDB taxonomy): domain Bacteria; phylum Actinomycetota; class Acidimicrobiia; order Spongiisociales; family ZC4RG35; genus DATEEG01. The sequence goes on from DATHSX010000160.1 coordinate 3,031, forward strand.
CCCGTCATACCTTTCATGGTGGTAGAGGATGGCTTCGGCGACCCGGCGATCGAAGCGCTGGGCGATCATGGCGTAGCCGAGCTCGGGGTGCCGCCGCATGTGCTCGCGCTCGAGCGGATCGAGCGGGCCGGGCTTGGCGAGAACCGCGGGGTCGATGTGAACCTTGCCGACGTCGTGCAGGACTCCGACCAGGGCCAGGCGATCGAGATCGGGCTCTCCGAGCGACATGGTGCGACCCAAGGCGGTGGCGAGATCCGATACCCGGTGAACGTGGCCGTAGAGGTCCTCGACCACGTCCTGCATGGCCTTCAACAGCGAGTCCTCCATGCCGCCTTCCACCGCGTCGTGGGGATGCGTCAGGATCGACAAGATTGCTCCAACGTGGGCTGGGTCGCTGGCATCACCCCTTAAGTACCCCCGCCGGGCCGCTTGTTACGGGCGATTCTGCCGCCGGGCCAGATACTGCTCGACTGCCAGGTGGTGGGCGTCGGTGTGATGAGAGATGGCCTGGAAAGCGGCGGACAGGTCGAGAAACATGTCCAGATCGGCCCCACGGGCGTGTCTCAGCAACCGCTTGGCCAGTCGGACGGAGTGAGCGGGTTTGGCGGCGATGGTGGCGGCCAGTTGCCGGGCCCGATCGAGCAAACGGTCCGGCTCCACTACTTCGAGGAGGATGCCGATGGCAAGCGCCTCTGCAGCGTCCACCATTCGGCCGGTGAAGGCCAGTTCCGAGGCCCTTTGCCAGCCGACCACCCGAGGGAGTAACCAGGCCCCGCCATCGCCCGGGACGATCCCCAGATCGACGAAGGTGTGGGCGAACCTGGCCCGGGTGCTCCCCAAGCGGAGATCGCAGGCCAGGGCCAGGTCGAAACCGGCCCCGATGGCCGGACCGTTGACGGCGGCGATCGTCACCAGATCGGTCCCCAGCATCGCCCGGGTGAGTTGCTGGATCGTCTCACGGTAACCCTCGTTCATCTCTTCGGGGGACCCGCCAAACAGTCCCTCGCGGTTGGCCATGTCCTTGATGTTTCCCCCCGCTGAGAAGGCCGATCCCTCGCCGGTGATGACCGCCACTCCCACCGCCGGGTCGCGGTCGGCACCGGTGATGGCTGCCACCAGCGGGGCGAGGATCTCCTCGCCCGTCAGGGCGTTGCGGATCTCGGGGAAGTCCAAGGTGAGCCAGGCCACCCGGCCCTCCCTCGCCACCCGGATCGAGGGCCTGCCGGTCACCGCCAGCCGATCGCGGCTGCCGCCGCCACCAGGTCACGGGCCCGCCCTGGGTCGACTGGCCGGGCCGCTTTCCCCCCCACTTTCAGGGAAGAGCCGACGATGGCGCCGTCGGCCACCAAGGAGAGATCCGCCAGGTTTTCGGGGGTGGCTCCCGAGCCGATCAGGATCGGTGCCGCCGGCACGGCCTTGCGCAGCCGGGTCGCTTCATCCACGTCGATCGGGTGGCCGGTGCCCGAACCGGAGACGACCAGGGCGTCGGCCCCTCCCCGCTCCCAGGTGTCGAGCCCGGCCTGCTCGACCCCCCAACCAGGAGGGGGGGTGGCATGCTTCACCAAGACGTCGGCCAGGATCGCCACCGCCGGGCACCACTCCCGCCGCAGACGGGCGACAACGGCCGCCTCTCCCACCAGCGGGCCCTGATCGGTGTGCATCGCCCCGCTCAGCACGTTGACCCTGATGAAGGCGGCGCCGGTGGCCGCAGCTATGGCCAGGGCCGCCGGCGCGTCGTTGCGAAGCACGTTCACCCCCAGGGCGAGACCGGTCTCCTGCGCGATGACGGCTACGGCCCTGGTCATGGCGGCGACCGTGATGGCGGGCACCCGGCTGCCAAAGAAGGGGGCGTCTCCATAGTTCTCCACCAATACCGCCCGGAAGCCGGCGTCGGCCAGCCTGGCGGCGTCGGTGATCGCCAGGCTCAAGGCCTGGTCGAAGTTATCTGTGAATCGGGGAGAACCGGGGAGCGGGGGGAGATGAACCATCGCGATCAGCGAGGGCAACTCGCCGGGCCCGGCCCTCATGGAGCCTCGCGCCTACAGATAGGCGCGTACCACCTCGAGGGCGGTCTGGGCTATCTCCCCGGTGGCTTTCAGGTTCTTGGCGTCCTTGAGCTTGATCCGGCGCACCGCCAACCGGGCGAACTGCCCGGCCGGTCCCTTGATGACCTGGTCGGTGTCGGCCGATCCAAACACCCACTTCGCATATCCGGGGCCCATCACTTCCACCCGGACGGGCGAATAGTCCATGTCGGCCGCCTTGAAGGCGTAAGGCAGGGTCTTCCAGCCCAGGAAGCAGACATGGCGAATGCGGGGAGTGTCCTCGATCTCGGCCTTCATGGCGGCGTAGATGTCGAGACCATGAGCCCAGTTTTCCATCAGGCGCATCGTGGCGAAGGTCCGGGCGCTCATGGATCCGGCGATCCACTCGATGCGGGTCTCGGCCTCCATCTTGGAGAGCGGCTCGACCACCTTGGCCCTGCCGCCTCGCCACCATTCGATGACATCCTGATACCGCATCTTCCGGCCCTTCTTGACCGCCTCCTGACGGAGCGTGTCGAGATTCGGTGCCGTGCGGTACGCCTCGACTTTGGAGCCACCGTTGAGCGCGTCCGCCGCCAACTCGGCCGAATCGGCCAGATGGCTGATTGTGTCTCGTATCGACCATCCCTTGGCAGGGGTGGGCCTCTCCCAGTCCTTTTGGCCAATCTTTTGGAGGAACTGGTCAAGAAACTGCTGCTCGGCTACCAGGTCAGACAGGATCTCACGCACGGCTGGCATGGTAGTCGCTTCCAGAAAGTCGTCGGCTGTGGAGTGACTAGTCAGACTGGCCTGGGAATCTGGCTCGATGCCGATCCCGGAGTCACCAGGGCCGCTCGGCTTGCTCCTCCTGGAACGGGGCGGGCGGCTGGACCCGTTCGGGGGTGACTACCAATTGGTTGAGCCGGTCGACCAGCAACCGTAACCGACCAAAGCTCCGCCGGTCGAAATGGAGCCCGAGCCGGGCTCGATCGAGGGCGTCCCCGTCGGCGATCTCGGCGGGAGATGGTTCGACCATGTCGATGGTCCCGCTGACCAGGATGTCCGAGTACTCCTCGTTGATCTGCTCCAGGGTTTCGGGATCGGGGGCCTGTTGCAGCCTGAGAATCAACCGGCGGTCGACATACCTCTGGGAGTGGTAGTTGGAGTAGAAGGCGAGGAGAATGTGGGCCGCATCGTGAGGATCGCTGGTCAGGGTGAACAGGTCCATGTCGGGCGGCGAGATCAACCCCTTGCGGACCAGGACGTTGGAACAGAACTCGAGCAGGGGCGGCCAGTAACCGGTACCGGGCGCTTCCATCAGGACGATCGGGTGGAGGTCGCTCTTGCCGGTTTGAATGAGCGTGAACAACTCGAAGCTCTCGTCCAGGGTGCCGAAACCGCCGGGGAACAAGGCAAACGCCGCCGACTCCTTGACAAAGGTGAGCTTGCGCGTGAAGAAGTACTTGTAGTTGACGGTCCGCTCCGGCTCGATGTAGGAATTCGAATCGGGCTCGAAGGGCAGGCGGATGTTGACACCGTATGAATGCTCGCGGCCGGCGCCCTTGCTCCCGGCTTCCATGATCCCCGGGCCGGCCCCGGTGATCACTCCCCACCCCTTGTTCGCCATCAGCGTGGCGAAGTCATTGGCGAGCACGTAGTTCGGATCGCTGGAATCGATCCGCGCCGATCCAAAGATCGTCACCTTCGGTTCGAAGTGCCGGGCAAAGGTCACCAACGAGTAGCGCATCTCCTTCAAGGCGGTGTTGACCAACTTGAGATCACCGCGCCCGGCCCGGTCTCGGTGCAGCTTCAGGACGGTTGTGACCATCTCGGCAATGAGGTCCTGGTTGGCGCCCTCCCCGCTGTCGGCAACTAGCTGTCGGACCCGCTCGTCGAGTTCGACATTGCCCAATTCATAGGGTCTCACGGAGCCAACCTAGCGTGGGGGGGTGCGATTCCGGCCGGGAGGATCGGCCTAGCCCTTGCCGAAAGGTCGCGCGGAGGGTCCCCGCCTGACGACCGCGTTCCAAACCGTTTCGTAGTGGTCACGGTCGTATGGATCAACATGGGGGAGCACGAACTCCTCCCAGGCCCGTCGCAGGGGATCGGGAGCAGGGCTGTAGACCCGCAGCCCGGTCGGCATCCGGTCGAGCACCGATCGCAGTGAGAGGGGAGTCTCCACGCGGGTGTTGGCATCGGGCACGACGAAGGAGGCATTCACCTCAACCGCCAGCCGGGAGATGGCCTCGACGTATTCATCGATCAGGGACGGATACCGGCGCCGCAGCATGGCCTGGACCTGTTCGGTCCCGGGAAATTCCTTCTCCCATATGACCCAGCGGTCGGCGAAAGCCTTGTTCAGCGTCTGGGTTCCGGCATAGTCGCGGATGTCGGTCGGATTCATCGTCCCGAAAATGCGAACGTCAGGCCGGAGCCTGACTGTCTCACCCGTGGGGAGGTCGAGGGCGCTGTAGCGGTCGAGCAGCCCGTGCAGGGCGAACAGCGTTTCGGCGCCGGCGGCGTTGAGCTCGGAAAGGTTGATGAGCGCCGGGCCCCGCAGCGCCCGGGTGATGTCACCGTCCTCCCACCGGCTCTCGGTACCACCCTTGCCGTCGCCGTGCAGCCGGGTCGATCCGATCAGGGTCACGTCCCTCACTTCACCCGTGAGCGGGATCCGGTAATAGGGAAGACCGAGCCGGGCCGCGAACTGCTCGATGTCATGATCCTTACCCGTTCCCATATGGCCCCGGACGGCCAGGTGGAGCGGAACGAAGCCCTCCGGTTTCTGGCGATGAACCTGCTCGATCTGGGCGAAGCGGTAGAGCATCCCTAGATCGACGTAATGAGGATCCGGCTGGGGGATCTTACCGATTCGCTGGCCGTAGTCGAGAAGGTCGGAAGGCACGGAGAACTTCTCGAGGGTGACGGGAGCCTCGGCCCCGGTGGGATCTTCGAACACGACTTTTTCAGGCACTCTGCGTTTCCGTCCATAGCGGACCGAGCCCCGACCGGGCAGGACGCAGCCACCACGTGTCCATCCCCCAGAGGGCCAGGCCCCGGCGCAAGGCCGCACGGGTTCCCTCGATCATCGCCCGGGTCAATTCCTCGGGCCGGTTGACCACCTCGAAGCGGTGATACGTGCCGTTGACGGTGTCGTCGCCGATCCCGATCCCGAGGACCGTGGTCCCCGAACGCTCGACCGCCTCTACCGAAGCCGCCAACGCTTCCACCGACCCGCGGGTCATCCCGTCGGCGAGCACCACCAGCACCCGAACGTTTGCCCCCAACCGGGCCATCCGCTCGGCCGCATGGATGAGGTTGAACTCGTCGACGTTGGCCGCTCTTTCGAACATCGACACCGGCGGGGTCGCCTTGGGGTTGCGCCGGGCAGCGATCGCCGCATGGGCCGGTTCGGCTGCCGTCCAGAACATGCCGGCCAGCACATCTTCGGCTTCTCGCCAGCGGCGGTCAAAGCCCTTGACCACGTAGTGATTGACCGTGGTGGTGAGGCGATTGGCCGCCGTGCCATGGCTCTGACGCAGTCCGGCGGCCGCCTGGCTCGAGGTCCGGGTGTAACTCCACTCGGTGTCGTCCACCCGGGCTGCGAACCCCCGGTTGAACAGGGCCACCTCGAAGTCCACCTGAAGCTCGTTGCACAGTCGGGCCATGGTGATCGCTCCCAACAGAGCCGCCGGCATCCCCCATGGCGTGCGCTGGCCGCCGTTGGCCCGCGGCTGGAGCATCGAGGCGGAGGCGTCCACGAGCAGGCTGACGGCATAGGAGCGGCGGGTGCGGGCGGACCGGCGTTCGTACATCCGCTGATAGAGGCCGGCACCGATGAAAAGGGCGGCGTGGGGGGACACATCTCCCTGGTCATATCCCGAGCGAAGGCCGCGTCGCTGGTTGGCGGCGAACAGGGGGTAGAGCTCGCCCGAAACATGCCGCTGGCCCACACCCCACCGGCGGGCGGCCGCCTCGAGGGCCGCGCGGCCCTCGGTCGCAAATACCGAGAAGGCGCGCGGGGCCGGAGTGACCAGCAGCTTTCCCCCCATCCCGGTAGGAAGGTACACCGTGGGCGCTTCGCTCACCCTGAGGAGCTGTTCGGTGGACGCATCGCCGGCCAATTCCGAGGCGCCCCGGCGGTCCGAGAGCCCGGCGCGCGCTTGGGTGGCGCGCTGCACGTCCTGATAGCTATCGACATTGCGAACCGACGGGCTCGGCAGCCTGACCATGTCGATCCCGTCGGCCGCGCTTTCGGCGTCCGTCTTCTCCTGCATACGTTGCTGGGCGCCGGTTGCCTCCTGGCGCAGGTTGGAGAGGAGGCCGTGAGTCCGGGCGACCTCCAATAGCTTCAGCGCCAGGTCCGCCACCTCCCGCGGCCCCGTGGATTCCACCGCCTCCAGACAAAGCGGAGCGGCGTCCGCCAGGGCCCGCTGGACCCTGCCGTCGACGCGCCGCTCCAGGACCTCCCGTTCGAGGTAGGCGCCGCAGAGAAGAAAGCAACCCAGGGTGAACTGTCCCAAGCCCCCCGCTCG
>DATHSX010000161.1:0-6072 GCA_035463935.1 Acidimicrobiia bacterium
TGGTCGTGGCGCAAATCGCCATCCGCGGCTTCGCTGAAGACCGCCCCGAACCCTGGCTGCCCGAACCCTGGCTCCCTGAACCCTGGCTGGCCGGATCCTGACTCAACAGTCAGGTCCGGGAGCTTGATCATCCCTGAACGAAGGAGGGGATGTCGACCGAGTCGGTGGCCCGGGACCCGAAACCGGTGCCGGTACGGGAACGGCTCTTGCGATCAAATCCGGCGGCGATGACCGTTACCCGCATCTCGTCGCCGAGGTTGTCGTCGATGATGGCCCCGAAGATGATCTCGGCATCCTCGTCGGCATGCGAGGAAACCGTCTGGGCCGCCTTGGTGGCCTCATGGAGGGTCATCGAGGACGGGCCGGCCACCGACAGCAATACGCCCCGGGCCCCCTCCATTGTGGTCTCGAGCAACGGAGACGAGATCGCCCGTTGGGCGGCCTGCGCGGCGCGCTCGTCACCGCTGCCGCGGCCGATGCCCATCACCGCGGTTCCGGCGTCGGACATGACGGTCTTGACATCAGCGAAGTCGACATTGATGAGCCCCGGTGTCGTGATCAGATCGGTGATGCCTTTGACACCGTTCATCAACACGTCATCCGCCAAGCGGAAGGTCTCGGTGATGGGGGCCTTGGGGTCCCCGACATCGAGCAGTCGATCGTTCGGTATCACTATGAGCGTGTCGACGGCCTCGCGCAGCGACTGGATGCCTTGCTCGGCATGAACCGCCCGCCGTCGCCCTTCGAAGCCAAAGGGCCGGGTTACCACGCCCACCGTCAGCGCCCCCAGGCTGCGGGCTACCTCGGCCACGACCGGCGCACCTCCGGTACCCGTCCCGCCTCCTTCGCCAGCAGTGATGAAGACCATGTCGGCGCCCTTCAGCACGTCCTCCAGTTCGGCTCGGTGGGCGTCGGCCGCGGTTCTTCCTACCTCGGGGTTCGCCCCCGCCCCCAGCCCACGCGTGACCTCCCGGCCGATGTCGAGCTTGACGTCTGCGTCCGACATGAGAAGGGCCTGGGCGTCGGTGTTGAGGGCAACAAACTCCACCCCACGGATACCGGCTTCGATCATGCGGTTCACGGCGTTGACGCCGCCTCCGCCGACTCCGACCACCTTGATGACGGCCAGATAGCCGGTTGGCTGCGCCACGCTTCGAGCATTCATGGAAGGCTTCTCCGATTTCATATAGGAAACACGACCCGCAAGGTGAAGCTGAGGTTTACCTGCCCGCAATTGATATGTAAACCCGGCAAGGTTAAGGATCAACTGGAGGTTTAGACTCTTGACCGCTCGGACCGGAGAGTGCCGACATGCCGCCCTGGTCGAGCACAGCCGGACGGGTCGGGGCGAGCAGATTGATGGTCGAACCGTTCGCCACTCCGGCGACGAGGATGGCCTCGAGGGCCCGGGCCTTCGCTTCCATGTCGGCGGGCCGGCCCAGCCGTACGGTCAGCTCGGGGAGGGTGGCCCACAACTCATCACCCTGTAACCACACCGTCGCCAGATGGGCCACCGAGGGATGGAGCTCAGCGAGGAATGCGAGCCCGGCCAGCGCCGCCACCGTTGGCTGGTCTCCTACCCCGCCGACCTGGAGCCGGGGCAGCCCGGCGGCCGGCTGGGGGGCGGTGGAAATCACTACCCCGTCCACTCCGACCCGCGCCCACGTCCCGCCGAGATCTGCCCAGGCCACCGCGAGTCGCTCCTGTACCGACACTTGCACCGTTTGCTGACAGTCGAGCGCGACGCTGGCCGTCTTCACCATCGGGTTGGCGAGAAGGGCCGACTCGATGCGGGCGGGGCGCAACGTGACCAGGGGCCTGCCGGCCACAACGCCCTGCTCGCCCAGGATGGGCTGGATCTCCGCCGGGTCGATGCCCTCCACCACCACCTGCTGCACCGACATCAGGGGCGATCGAAACAGCCACACCACGCCGGCAACCACCGCGCCTAGCGCCAACAGGATCACCAGCTTGGCGAGCGCCGATCGGGCCTGAACCTCGGCTACCTGGCGGCGGCGGGCCACCATCCGCCGGTCCACCTGAACCATCAGTGGCCCCGGTCCGTCGCGTGCTCGATCATCGTTCCCTCACCTTGATCGAAGCCGGCGAATTGGATCTCCGGCTCGAGCCTGATGCCGGTCGCCTCCTCGACCCGGGCGGCGACCTCCTCCACCAAACGGTAAACGTCGATGGCCCGGGTTCCCGGCATTGCCACGAAGAAGTTGGCGTGCTTGCTGGAGACCGCGGCCCCGCCGATTTGCAGGCCCTTGAGGCCCAGCGAATCGATCAGACGCCCCGCGGCGTCACCCGGCGGGTTCTTGAAGACCGAACCGGCGTTGAGAGTGCCGCCCGGTTGATGCTCTCGGCGCCAGCGGGTGATGGCGAGGATCTTCTCATGCCCTTCCGCCGGGTCCCCCGGAACCGTCGCAAAGTCGGCACCGATCACGACCTGACGAGCCCGAACGGAAGATCGCCGGTAGCCAAAATCGAGCCGGGCAACGGTCAGGTCCTCGCTGCGGCCGGCTGCGAGGTCGTACACCCGGGCGGAGATCAACACGTCGGCGATCTCCCGTCCAAAGCAACCGGCGTTCTGGCGTACTCCTCCGCCCACACTCCCGGGTATGCCGATCATGAATTCGAGTCCCAGACGGCCGGCTCTGGTGGTGGCCCGCGCCAGCTGGGGCAGACCCGCCCCTGCCCCTGCCGAGGTCGACTCCCCCACGTCGATCTGGGAGAGGGACGGGCCCAGCCTGACCACCACGCCCCGGAACCCTTCGTCGGCGATCACCAGGTTGCTACCCCTTCCGACCACCAGCACCGGCCGGGGATCCCCTGACAGGGCGCCTGCCACCTGGTCCAGGTCCGCCACGCTTCCCACTTGGACGACATAGTCGGCCGGGCCACCCAATCGGTAGGTGGTCAGCTCGTGTAATTCCTGATCGGCCCGGGCCAGACCAGTCGCCACCAGCTGCTCCCAGGGGCTCACGGTCAATCCGCCTGGGCCAGGAGGACCGCTAGTTCGGTCGGCACCAGGCTCACGTCGCCGGCGCCGAGGGTCAGCACCAGGTCTCCCGGCACGACCAAGGAGGCCAAGTGGGCCGCGAGGTCCGCGCGATGGGGAAGATAGGTGACTTCCGCTCCACTGTCCCGGGCGGCGTTGGCTACCAGTTCACCGGTTATCCCCGGGATGGGCGACTCGCGGGCGGCGTAGACGTCGGTGACGACCACCCGGTCGGCTGCGGCCAGGGCAGCACCCATTTCTCGATGCAGGAGAGCGGTGCGGGAGTAGAGATGGGGTTGAAAGACGGCCCACAGCCTGCGATGGCCTCCCCGGCGAGCCGCGGCCAGCGTGGCCGCCACCTCGGTGGGGTGATGGGCGTAATCGTCCACGATGGTCACGCCGGCCACGATTCCCCGGGGTTCGAAGCGGCGTCGAACCCCGGCGAATTTGGCCATCCCGGCGGCGGTCAGGGCGGGGTCGAAGCCGAGCTCACCGAGGAGCGCGATGGCGCCGGCGGCGTTGAGGGCGACGTGACGTCCCGGTCGGGGCACCGAGGCCTCAACTTCGGCTCCGGGCCCGTTGAGGCTGAACCGGACGCTGCCCGGCCGCTCCTGCAGGTTCGAAAGCCTCCACGCGGCCCCGGACCCGAATCCGTAACCGATGGCTCCGGCGTGCTGCCGGACCCGTTCCGAACCGGGATCGTCGACACAGCACACCACCGGGCCCGCGACTCCGTCGGCCACTCGGTCAAAGGTGGCCTCCATTCTCTCTACCGATTCGAAATAGTCCAGATGCTCGGGCTCGACGTTCGTCACGACCAGCCCCACCAGATGGATGCGTTCGAAGGTGCCGAAGGCCTCGTCGGACTCGAGGATGAGCCGAGGGTCCTCGCCGCGATGGGCATTGGTGCCCAGGTCGATCAGCTCGCCACCGACCACGAAGGATGGATCGAGCCCCGCCGCCCGTGCCCCCAGCACCAGCAGGGCGGTGGTGGTTGTCTTGCCGTGGGTGCCCGTCGCGCCGATGGTGGGAATGGTGGCCGTCAGAGCCTCCAAGAGATCCGGTCTCCGCCATACCGGGATGCCGGCCCGGCGAGCCGCCTCCAGTTCGGGATCCCGCTCGGGGACAGCGGAAGAAGCCACCACCAGATCGGGGGGAGACAGATGAGGGACCTCTTTGCCGGCCCCACCGCCGCGGCCGCTGATCAGGTCGGGTCGATGGCCGGCCCAGGTGGTTACTCCCAGATCGGCCAGCGTCGCGAGTTCGATACCGTCGCGGAGGTCCGAGCCGCTCACCTCCAACCCCGATTGGGCGAGCAGCTTCGCCAGGGCACTCATGCCCGCCCCCCCCACCCCGACCAGGTGGAGGTGGCGGATCCGGTCGAGGCCGCCGGCGGGCCCCTCAGCCATGGGCGGCCCGCAAAGCAGCGGCGATGGCGCTGGCGGCATGGGGGCGGGCCAGGGCCGCGCATGCTGTGGCCATGGCCTGGAGGCGGTGCGGTTCGTGGAGCAACTCCATCACCAGCGACGGGATCCGGGCCACCCGGTCGGGAGGCACGACCACCGCCGCACCGGCCCCAGCCAGTGCGGCGGCATTGGCGGCCTGGTGACCCGCCGAGCCAAACCCGCCCGGGACCAATATCGCCGGGGTGGAGGTGGCGGTCAGTTCCGCCACCGCCCCCCCGGCCCGGGCTATTACCAGATCGGAGGCCGCAAAGAAGAGGTCCATGTGCGGTTCGAAGCCCACCGGCCGCCAGACTCGTCTCGAGCCGGCAGCCCGCGCCGAGACCTCCTCGAGATGCTCCGGGCCGGTCAGGTGCAACAGCGCTACCCCCCCGGCCCCGGGATGAGAGGCGATCGCGGCCGCCACCTCGTTGAGCACTCCGGCCCCGAGGCTACCCCCGAAGATGCCGACCACCCGCGCTGACTCATCCAGCCCGTATTTCCGCCTGGCCGCCTCCCGCAGACGATCGCGCTCGAACGCGGCCAGATTGGGCCTTATGGGATTGCCCACCCACTCCGCCCGGGGCAGGTGTCCAGTCGTCGGGAAGGAACCGAAGACCCGGGCGGCCCACCTGGACATGAACCGGTTGGCCAAGCCGGCCTTGGCGTTCTGTTCGTGGATCATCAGCACCGCACCGCGACGGCGAGCGGCCAGGCCGGCCGGCACCGACACGTAGCCGCCCATCCCCAGCACGGTCCGTACGCCCCGCGCCTGGTAGTCGGCGGCGATCCGTCGCGTCGCGCGGAGCACCACCCCGGGTATCCGCAGGTTGGCCAAAGTGAGCCTTCGCTCAAGGCCGGCCAATTCGACCGAGAGCAGCGGAAACCCCGCGGCTGGGTACACGGTCGCCTCCAGCCGGTGGCCACCCACGAAAAGCACCTCCTGACGGGACACTCCTGCGGCCACCAGGGCTTCTCCCACGGCCAGCCCGGGAAAGACGTGGCCGCCGGTGCCGGCGGCAGCGATTGCATAACTCATCGAGCCCGGCTCATCGCAGGTTGCCCGCCGCCGTCCCGTGATTGGCGATGTTGACGAGGATCCCGATGGCGGCCATACAGATGATGAGCGCGGAGGAGCCGTAACTGACGAAAGGCAACACGATCCCCGTTATGGGCAACACTCCCAACACGCCGCCGATGTTGGTGAGAGCCTGGAACGAAAGCCAACCAGTGATTCCGGCCGCCACCATCCTCGCCAAACGGTCGGGGGCCCGGGCGACAATCGACCAGCCGGTCAGGGCGATCGCCAGGTACAGGGCCAGAACCATCATCGCGCCGACCAGCCCGATCTCTTCACCGATGATCGCGAAGATGAAGTCCGTGTGAGCGTTGGGAAGATAGGACCACCGGGCTCGGCTGGCGCCCAGGCCGACGCCGAACAGTCCGCCGGTGCCCAAAGCGTAATAACCCTGGATCAATTGGTAGCCGGTGCCAGAAGGATCAGCCCAGGGATTGAGAAAGGAGACGATCCGGTCCACCCGGTAGCCCTCGGTCAGAGCAAGGACTCCGCCGATCACACCGGTGGAGGCACCCAGTCCGAGCACGAAGAAAGACGGCGCCCGCGACACC
>DATHSX010000162.1:0-1508 GCA_035463935.1 Acidimicrobiia bacterium
AGACGCTCCGAACCGGTCGATGCCGATCATCAAACCATCCCACCCCACGATCCGCTCCCAGCCGAAGGTGGCTCCCGCCTCGATCGACACCCGGGGGAGGCCGGTTCCCAGCACCGATCGCTGATAGTCCGGGCCTTGCTCGAAGAAGGCCTCCCAGCAAGGCAGGCTGACAACTCGCACCGAGCGATCGAGCAGGTCGGCCGCCGCCAGAGCCAGCGAGACCTCGGAGCCGGTAGCGACGATCACCACGTCGTCGCCTTCCCGCAGCACATACCCACCCCGGGCCACGTCGCCTTCCCGGCCGCGACGGTCGAGCACCGGCAGCGGTTGCCGCGTGAAGAGCAGCGCGGTCGGGCCCTGGGTGCGGTTCAGGGCCAGCTCCCAGGCCTCGACGGTTTCGCCGGCGTCGGCCGGTCGCACCACCCACATGCCCGGCATCGCCCGCAGCGAGGCCAGATGCTCGATCGGCTGGTGAGTGGGGCCATCCTCGCCGAGAAAGACCGACTCGTGGGTGTAGACCCAGATCGATGGCACTTCCATCAGGGCCGACAGGCGCACCGCCGGACGCATGTAGTCCGAGAAGACGAAGAAGGTGGCGCCGTAAGGCCGGAGTCCGCCATGGGCGGCCATCCCGTTGACGACGGTTCCCATGGCGTGTTCCCGGATCCCGAAGGCGATGTTCCGCCCGGTGCGATCGGCCCAGGAAAAGCGGGGGGAGGAGTGGATCTCGGTCCTGGTCGACTCGACCAGATCGGCCGCCCCGCCCAGGAAATTGGGGACAGTGGCGGCAATCTCCTCGAACAGGTCGCCGGAGGCGGCGCGGGTGGCGATGCTCTTGCCGATCTCGAAGCCCGGACCCTTGAGGGTGACCCGGCCCCCCTCATAGAACTCTCTCAGCAGCGAGGCGCCGGCGGCGTCGGCCTCGCAACGCTCCCGCCATTCTCGATGGGCGGTGCGGCCCCGTTCCATCGCGTCATGGAAGAAGTCCACCACCCCAGCGGGGATGGTGAAGGTCTGATCGGCCGGCCAGCCCATGGCCTCTTTGGCGAGGCGGATCTCGGCGTCCCCCAGCGGGGCGCCGTGGGCCTTGGCGGTGTCCTGGGCGTTGGGAGCACCGTGGGCAATGTGAGTGTGACAGATGACCAGGGAGGGTCGGTCGGCAACCTGCAGGGCAGCATCGGTGGCCTGGGCGATCGCGGTCCGGTCGTGTCCGTCGATCTCCGCGACGTGCCAACCGACCGCCCCGAAGCGAGCGAGGACGTCCTCGGAGAAGGTGATGTCGGTGCTGCCATCGATGGAGATGTTGTTGTCGTCGTAGAAGTAGGTGAGCCGTCCGAGCCCGAGATGCCCGGCAAGCGAGGCCGCTTCAGCGGACACCCCCTCCATCAAGTCGCCATCGGACACGAACCCATAGGTGCGGTGATCAACCAGGGCGACGCCGAATCGGGCCCGCAGATGCTCTTCAGCAAGCGCCATCCCCACTCCCATCCCGAAGCCCTGCCCCAGCG
>DATHSX010000163.1:0-10910 GCA_035463935.1 Acidimicrobiia bacterium
GCTGGTCGTCTTCTATTTCCTCATTCTTCGGCCGCAGCGCGCCCGCATGAAGGCCCAACAACAACTCGCCTCGTCCCTCGAGCTTGGCGACCATGTCCAGACGATCGGAGGCGTGCAGGGCACCATTCGGGCGTTGGACACCGATTCGGTAGTGATTGAAGTGGAGCAAGGTCGGATCCGATTCGCTCGGCGGGCTATCGCGTCGAAAATCGACAATAAGGCCTGAGTATGCGCCGGCGCCTGATCGGCCTCCTCGTGGTACTGGTCATCGCCTGGGGAGGCATCGGCCTGCTCCTCGCCCGGGGAATCACGCCCAAGCTGGGGCTCGACCTGCAGGGCGGCACCTCGGTTGTCCTCACCGCCCCCGCCGACACCGATCCCGAGGTCCTCGAGCAGGCGGTTGAGATCATGCGGGCCCGGATCGAGGAGGTAGGTGGCGTCCAGGAGCCGGAAATAGCCATCTCGGGGGCGAGCACCGTACTGGTCCAACTTCCCGGCGTGGAGGACGAAGAGCGGGCGCTCAATGCCATCGGCCAGACCGGCCAGCTTTCGTTCCGACCGGTCCTTGACGCCATCTTCGGCGAGCAGGGTCCACTGGTGACTACTACCACCACCTCGACGTCCACCACGGTCACGACGGCAGCCGGGGACACAACCAGTTCGACGTCGGCAGGATCCACCAGCACGATCGCCTCCACCACCACCCTCAGCACCGAGCCAGGTGCCACCACCTCCACCACCACCACTCTGCCGGCGAATGTGGATCCGCTGACCGGCCTCACCATCGTCGACGATCCTGCCGCCAGCTCATACCTCCCCTCGACTGGGAACTTCCTCGGCCAGCCGGTGCCAGAGGTCCTCTACGTCGGCCCCGCCGAACTACTGGGAGCAGATGTGGCCGATGCCATCCCCGGCTTTGACCCCTCCCGGGCGCAATGGGTCATCAATCTCGACCTGACCTCAGAAGGCGCCGAGAAGTTCGCCACGTTGACCGGTGAGGCCGCGGGGTTCCCGTCAGACAGTCCCCAGCGTCGCATCGCCATCGTCCTCGATGGCGAGGTGGTGGCTGCCCCCAGCGTGGCCGATGATGTCGGGCTCGAAGGCATCACGGGTGGTCAGGCCCAAATCACGTTCGGTGGCGGGGCCACCGACGAGCAAGAGGCCCGGGACACCGCCGCGCTCCTCCGATACGGGTCACTACCCGTCGCCTTCGAGCGGTCCCAGGTGCAGAAGGTCTCGGCGACCCTGGGCGAGGACTCCCTGCGGTCGGGCCTTCTCGCCGGATATCTCGGCCTGGCTTTGGTCGCGCTCCTCCTGATCGGCTACTACCGGGCAATGGGCCTGGTGGCGGTCGCGGGGCTCACGGTCTTCGGAGCCCTGCTGGTGGGGATTTTCGGCCTGATGGGCCGGTACCAGGGTCTGACCCTGACCCTGGCCGGCGTGACCGGCGTGATCGTCTCGATCGGGATCACAGCCGACTCCTACATCGTGTACTTCGAGAGGATCAAAGAGGAGATCCGCTCGGGTCGGTCGGTGCGCTCGGCAGTGGACGAAGGTTTCCGGCACGCCTTTCGGACCATCCTCACCGCCGATACCGTTTCGCTGCTCGGGGCGGGTCTTCTCTGGTTCCTCTCGGTCGGCCCGGTCAAGGGGTTCGCTTTGTCACTGGGCATCGCAACTCTCATCGACATCTTCGTTGCCCGTGTCTATACCCGGCGGGCAGCCTGGCTGCTCGCCCGCACCCCGCTGGCCGATCGAGGCTGGCTCTCGATCAAGGAAACCGCACAGTGACAACCGTACGAGGATCCGGGACAACACGATGGTGGCACCGGGTCAGCCGGGGCGAAACCCGAATCGACTTCGTCGGTCGTCGCCGGCGCTGGATGCAGATCTCAGCCGGCCTGATCGCGGTTTCGCTGATTGCTCTGGTGGTACGCGACCTGAACCTGGGTATCGAATTCGAAGGCGGTCTGGCGGTCACGGGCCCCAACCCGGCCGGGGCGAGCGTCGAGGATCTCCGGTCGGCAGCAGAGGCGGCCGGCGCCGGCGAGGTTGTCGTCCAAATGATCGACGACGGCAACTCCTTTCGCGTCCAGACCCCGGCCCTCGACGAGGAACCCGAGGATGCATTTCTGGACGGCGTGGCCGCGGTGACGGGTACCCCCCGGGTCGAACTATCGGTTGACGCGGTGGGGCCGAGCTTCGGTGCCCTCATTCTCCGCCGTTCTCTGCTGGCGCTGGCGGTCTTTCTAGCGGCGGTCACGCTTTTCATGACCTGGCGCATGGAGTGGAAGATGGCAGTAGCGGGACTCGCGGCCCTCTTTCACGACCTCATCATCACGACAGGGGTCTACGCGGTCACCGGCTTCGAGGTGACCCCGGCGACGATCGTGGCCATTCTGACCATTCTCGGATACTCCCTCTACGACACCGTCGTGGTCTTCGACAAAGTGGGCGAAATGGTCTCCGATTACGGGGATCGGATGACCTACTCGGATCTGGTCAACCGCTCGATGAACATCGTGCTGGCGCGCTCGCTCAACACGTCCCTCACCTCGTTGATACCGGTGGGATCGATCCTGTTCGTCGGAGCTCTGATCCTGGGCGCATCGACGCTGAAGGACTTCGCCCTGGCCCTCTTCGTCGGTATCGCTGTGAGCACCTACTCCTCGATCTTTGTCGCCGCCCCTTTGCTAGCCGCGTGGAAGGAGACCGAAAGCGAGTGGTCGGGCAGGCGGCGCAAGCTCTCCAGCAAGGGTGCTTCGACAGTCGCCGATGTAGCGCCGGAGAAAGCGAGCGCGGCCACTGCCAGCAAACCACACCGCCGGCCGCCGGTGGACAGCACTGATCGGCCGCCCCGCCGGCCCGGAGCCGGGGCTACCCCCCGGCCACCCAAAAAGCGCAAGCGGTAAGGGTTCCCCGAAGCCGATCGCCGCGGCGGGGAAGCAGGGATGGGGGCCGGGCGGCCCTACACTTTCTGCGTGGATCTAGCTGCCCTCATTCGCGACATTCCCGACTTTCCCGAGGCTGGCGTGATCTTCAAGGACATCACCCCGGTTCTGGCTGACGCTGCCGCCTTCTCCGAACTGATCCTGGCCCTGGCCGAGCCATACCACCACGCCGGAGTCGGCAAAGTGGCCGGGATCGAGGCGCGTGGCTTCACGCTCGCCGCGCCGGTGGCCAAAGAGCTGGGAGCTGGATTCGTCCCACTCCGCAAGCCCGGCAAGCTCCCTTCGGCCACGATGAGCCAGCCCTACAGCCTCGAGTACGGGACGGATGCCCTCGAGATGCATATCGATGCCCTCGAGGCGGGCGATCGGGTTCTGATCGTCGATGACGTGATCGCCACAGGCGGGACCGCAGCGGCGGCCGTGAACCTCTTGCGAAGGGCGTCCGCTGAGGTGGTAGGGGTGGCCGTTTTCATCGAGCTGGGTTTCCTCAACGGTCGTTCGGCCCTCGGCAAGGTTCCCTTCAATGCCCTCATCAGATACGACTGAGACCGGGCTCGCCCGGGTCCTCGAGGCCTACCACCGGCATTTCCCCGACGCCGGGGATGAGCTGGTCCGGCGGGCCTACGCCACCGCCGACCAGGCCCATCGCGGGCAGTTTCGCAAGTCCGGGGATCCGTACATAACCCATCCGGTGGCGGTCACCGAGATCCTGGCCGAGTACGGACTCGACGCCGCCACCCTCGCGGCGGCCCTTCTGCACGACACCGTGGAAGACACCGAGATCACCCTCCATCAGGTTGAGGATCGGTTCGGGGAGGAGGTGGCGAGGCTGATCGATGGTGTCACCAAGCTGGACAGGATTCAGTACTCATCACCCCAGGAGGCACAGGCCGCCACCATCCGCAAGATGGTCGTGGCGATGGCCCAGGACGTCCGGGTGCTGCTCATCAAGCTGGCGGACCGGCTTCACAACATCCGTACCGCCTCGGCGCTCCGCCTCGAAAAGCAGCAGCGGGTCGCTCGAGAGACCCTGGACGTGTACGTCCCCCTGGCCTACCGGCTGGGCGTGCAGGAGATCAAGCACGAACTAGAGGACCGCTGCTTCGCCATCCTGGAGCCCGGCATCTACGCCGAGATCGAGGCCAAGCTGGCCGAGCGATCGCCCGAGCGAGAAGTCTTCATCGACAAGGTGATCGGTGAGCTCGATGCGGCTCTGAAAGAGGCCGGAATCACCGCCGCCATCTCGGGCCGCCCCAAGCACCATTACTCGATCTATCGAAAGATGGTCGAGAGCAGGCGACCTTTCGAAGAGATTTTCGATTTGATCGGCATACGCATCATCACTGCCGACACCCGCAGCTGTTATGCCGCCCTGGGCCTGGTGCACTCCAAATGGGTCCCGATTTCCGGACGATTCAAGGACTTCGTGGCGATGCCCAAGATCAACCTCTACCAGAGCCTGCACACGACTGTGATCGGGCCCGACGGCAAGCCCCTGGAGGTGCAGATTCGGACTGGCGAGATGCATCGCCTCGCCGAGTCGGGTATCGCCGCCCACTGGAGGTACAAAGAGGGGCCGTCGGCCCACGACGTCCCCTGGATCAGTGACATCCGCACGCTTTTGGAGACCGAGGACCCCCAGGAGTTCCTGACCAATCTCAAGCTCGACTTCTACCAGGACGAGGTGTTCGTTCTCACTCCGGCCGGTGATGTCAAGACGATGCCGAAGGGGGCTACCGCCATCGACTTCGCCTACGCCGTCCACACCGAGGTAGGAAACCGGTGTGTCGGCGCTCGCATCAACGGCCGGCTGCTTCCGCTCTCAACCCGCCTGGAGTCGGGCGACATCGTCGAGGTCATAACTTCGAAATCGCCCGATGCCAACCCGAGCAGGGATTGGCTCAACTTCGTCACGACTTCCCGGGCCAAGGCCAAGATCAAGGCCTTCTTCCTCAAGGAGCGGCGGGAACAGGCGCTATCGGAGGGCAAAGAGCAGGTGGCCCATGCCCTTCGGAAGGAGGGCCTCGGTCTCGGGGCGGCCGAACGGGACCGCCACTTGACCGAGATCGCCGCCGACCTGGGTAAGGCCGACCTGGATGCCCTCTTCGTGGCGGTCGGCGAGGGCTCGGTGTCCGCGGCCACGGTGGTGCAGCGGCTGGTGCGGATAGTGCGTCCGTACGAGACCGATGAGGAGGAGGACCTCCTCGCCCCGCCCCGTCCCCGGCGTCAGGGGGGCACGCCGGCGCCGGGGATCATCGTCGAGGGCCTCGACGACATGCTGGTTCGCATTGCGCGGTGCTGCGCACCGGTGCCCGGCGACTCCATCGTCGGCTTCATCACGGTGGGCAGGGGGGTCTCGGTTCATCGAGCCGACTGCACCAATATCGCCTCTTTGACCGAGCGGCGAGAGCGGATGGTGGAGGTGTCTTGGCCGGCGGACCGAGTAGGTATCTTCACAGTATGGATCCAGGTGGAAGCGCTCGACCGTACCCGCCTCCTGCGTGACGTCACTGCGGCCATCTCCGACCTGGGGGGGAACATCAGCGCCTCCTCCTCGGTGACGGGTCGTGACCGGGTCGCGGTGCTCCGGTATGAGGTGGAGTTGTCGGACCCCGGGGCCCTGCCGCGGTTGCTCGCCGATCTGCGCGGGGTCGATGGCGTCTTCGCCGCCTACCGGCTGGTGACCGAGCCAGCCGGGAGCTGACAGTTGCTGGTAGTTACCGAGCCGCTGTGGCTCGCCCAGACCAACTGCTATCTGCTGGCCCGCGAGCAGAATTCCGCCGCCATCGCGATCGATGCCCCGCCCGACCCGGCCGCCATCGCGGCCCTGGCCCGGCGTTACGGGCTGGCGATCGGGGCGCTGGTTCTGACCCATGGCCACGTCGACCACGCCGGCGGGGCCGGCGCCGTCCATCGAGCAGCCGGGGCGGCGGTCTACGTGCACCCCGACGATGACTTCCTCACCCTTGACCCCGCATCGCAGCTGCGGATGCTCTTCGGGCAAGTCCCCCCGGGCGACTATGAGCCGCCGGTGGAGATGAAGACTCTGCAGCATGGGCAGATTCTGCATCTGGCCGGACTGGAGCTGGAGGTGCGCCACACCCCGGGTCACACCCCGGGGCACTGTTGCTTCCACCTTGCCGCCGAAAGCATCCTCTTCTCCGGCGATCAGCTCTTCCGCGGCTCGGTCGGTCGAACCGATCTGCCCGGCGGCGACTGGGAGCAGCTGCTGGCCTCCATGAGCTCGCAGGTCCTGACCTTGCCCGACGAAGTCAGAGTCCTGCCCGGTCATGGACCGGAGACCACCATCGGGCGCGAGCGGCGGGTCAATCCGTTCCTGAAGGAGCTTTAGCGCCGATTACGCTGCTCTCTCTCCCATCCCCGGCTTCCCCGAAACATGCCCCCCAGGAGAGTTGCGAATCATCAAGGGAGAGTTGCG
The DNA here is from genome assembly GCA_035463935.1 of Acidimicrobiia bacterium. Classification (GTDB taxonomy): domain Bacteria; phylum Actinomycetota; class Acidimicrobiia; order Spongiisociales; family ZC4RG35; genus DATEEG01. The sequence goes on from DATHSX010000163.1 coordinate 6,391, forward strand.
AATCATCAAGCCCCGGACGATGCCCGGTGTCCTCGAGCTGCTCCCGCTCGACCAGCTCGCCATGCAGCGCATGCTCGACATCATCCGAGCCGAATTCGAACGCTTCGGGTTTCTCCCGATCGCCACTCCGTCGCTCGAACTGGTGGAGGTGCTGCTCACGAAGACCGGGGGAGAGACCGAACGCCAGGTCTATCTGACGCAGTCAAGCGGGTCACGCGCCCGGGGATACGATCCCGACCTTGCCCTCCGTTTTGACCTCACGGTGCCCCTCGCCAGGTACGTGGCCGAGCACGAGCAGGACCTCGTGTTTCCCTTTCGCCGTTACCAGATCCAACCAGTCTTCCGGGGCGAATCACCGCAGTTTGGCCGGTACCGGGAATTCATCCAGTGTGATATCGATGTCGTGGGCCGTGATGCGCTGTCGATCAGATACGACGCGGAGATCCCGGCCGTCATCAACGCGGTGTTCGGCCGTCTCGACTTCGGGCCGTTCACCATCAAGATCAACAACCGCAAGGTACTGCGGGGTCTGCTCGAGCAGGCGGGAGTCATCGCCCCCCACTTACAGGTGTTGGTCCTGCGGGAGGTGGACAAGCTGGAGCGAAAGGGCCCGGAGGCGGTGGCTAGTGCCCTGCGTGCCTTGGGCATTGACGCGGCCGGAATCGATCGTCTCCTGACCCAGGCCGGGGGAGGGCTGGCGCAGGGTGCCGCGATCGACGAGCGGCTCGAATCGCTGGGGACGGGACATCCTCTGCTGACAGAAGGCGTTGAGGAGCTCCGGCAGGTGTTTGCGTTGATCGAGGCCCAGCGGGTCCCCACCAGCCGTTACGCCCTTGACCTGGCGATCGCCCGGGGCCTCGACTACTACACGGGCACGGTCTATGAGACGGCATTGGACGATCATCCCGGACTGGGCTCCATCTGCTCCGGGGGGCGTTACGACGACCTGGCCGGGTTGTACACCACTTCCCGCCTCCCGGGCGTGGGGATCTCGATCGGGCTAACCAGGCTGTTTGCCCAGTTGCAGAACGAGGGCCTGGTCAAGCCGGCAGCCAGCCCCGTGGCGGCGATTGTGACCCTGCTCGACGAGGCCGGCCTCGACCATAACCTCCGGATCGCGACGCTGCTCCGGGATGCGGGTATCAACACCGAAGTCGTGCTCGAACCGGCCCGTCTCGGGGCGCAGTTGAAGAGGGCCGACCGGGCCGGCATACGATTGGCGGTGGTCATCGGTGAGGACGAACGGGGCCGCGGCAGTGCCATCGTGCGGGACCTGACCACCCAGACCCAGGAGACCGTGCCGGTAGACGACCTCGTCAAGACGATCCGGCAAATACTCGGAAACGTCGACGACCGAGAATAGAGGACGCACTTGTTCAGAACCCACAACGCCGCCGCCACGTCCACCAGCGTCGACGAAACCGTGACACTGTCGGGATGGGTGGCTCGCCGCCGTGACCATGGCGGGATCGCCTTCATCGACCTGCGGGACGCCACTGGTCTGGTTCAGGTGGTGGCCGACCCGGCGGAGATCCCGGCCGTGACCGAACTACGGATGGAGTTCTGCGTCCAGGTGATCGGCAAGGTGCGACTTAGGCCCGAGGGCACGGTCAACCCCGACCTGGCGACCGGAGAAGTGGAGGTGGCTGCGACCTCCATCGAGGTCCTCAGCCCGGCCGACGCCCTCCCCTTCATGCTCGACGACCGGGTGGAAGTCGACGAGCGAACCCGACTCGAGTACCGGTATCTGGACCTACGGCGACCCCGCATGGCCGCCAATCTGAAGGCGCGCTCAGCAGCCACTGCCGCGATTCGCCGGACCCTCGACCAGCTCGGATTTCTCGAGGTGGAAACTCCGACGCTGATCCGCTCCACTCCGGAAGGAGCACGCGACATGCTGGTGCCGAGCCGGCTTCGTCCGGGGAGCTTTTACGCTCTTCCGCAATCGCCCCAGCTCTTCAAACAACTCCTGATGATCTCCGGAGTCGAGCGATACTTCCAGATCGCTCGCTGCTATCGGGATGAGGACTTCCGGGCCGACCGCCAACTGGAATTCACCCAGTTGGATCTCGAAGGAGCATTTTGGGCCGAGGACGGGGTCCAGGCCACAATCGAAACCACGATCGCCGCCGTGGTCCAGGCCCTGCGGGGGATCGACGTGACCCTGCCTTTTCCCCGCATCAGCTGGCAGGAGGCGATGGACCGGTTTGGCGTAGACAAGCCGGATTTGCGCTTCGGGATGGAGATCACCGATCTCACCGGCGTCTTCGCGGCCACCAATTTCCAGGCCTTTGCGGCGGTGCTCGCCGCGGGCGGGGTGATTCGGGGGATCAACGCCGGCGCCCGGGCCTTTCCCCGCTCGGCGGCCACCGCCCTGACCGAAGAGGCCAAGCAGCTGGGGGCGGGAGGTCTGGTGTGGATGGTGACCGAAGAGGACGGGTCGTTGCGATCTCCCATCAACAAGCATCTTGGCGCGGAGGAACTGGCCGCCCTCACCGCCGAATTACGGGCCCAGCCCGGCGACGTGCTGCTGCTGGTCGCCGATCGGTGGCGAGTGGCAGTGGAGGTACTCGGCGCGCTGCGTCTCAAGCTGGGACGGCCCCAGGGCCACACGGCCCTGGCGTTCTGCTGGGTGACTGACTTTCCGATGTTCGAGTCGGCAGCGGGATCGGATGATGGTTCCGGATTGACCTTTCTCCACCATCCCTTCACCTCCCCTCAGGAGGTACGGGTGATGGAGGAGCGGCCTCTGGAGGCCCTGGCCCGGGCGTACGACGTGGTCGTCAACGGAATCGAGCTGGGCTCGGGCTCGATCCGAATTCATGATCCCGCCGTGCAGCGAAAGGTATTCGAGATCCTCGGGATCAGCCCCGAGGAGCAGGAATCTCGATTCGGCTGGTTCCTGCGGGCGCTCCGCTACGGGACACCGCCCCACGGGGGTTTCGCCTTCGGGATCGATCGACTGGTGATGGTGCTGCAAGAGGAGCCGAACATCCGCGAGGTCATCCCCTTCCCGAAGACTCAGACGGGTCTCGATCCACTCACCGGTGCGCCGACTCTGGTGGAGACGCTGCAGCTGGCCGAGTTGGGCCTGAGAGCGGTGACACCGGGACCCGGGGGATAACCGGCCTTCATGAGCGACCTGTTCTCTTCTCGGGCCGAGCAGACCCTGCAGGCCGTCGCTCCGCTCGCCACTCGCATCAGGCCGAAGACCCTCGATGAGGTGGTAGGGCAGGAACATCTGCTGGGGCGCGCAGCCGCGTTTCGCCGGCTGATCGAGCGGGGCAAGCCGGTGTCGATGATCCTGTTCGGCCCGCCCGGCACCGGCAAGACCACACTGGCGCGGCTGGTGGCCGACTACACCGAGGCGGTGTTCGAGACCCTGTCGGCCACCTCCGCCGGGGTCAAGGACATTCGCGAGGTTCTGGCCCGGGCCCGTCACCGACTGGAAACGGACGAACGGCGCACCGTGCTCTTTCTCGATGAGATCCATCGCTTCGCCAAGAACCAGCAAGACGCACTGCTGCCGGGAGTGGAGGACGGCACCATCATTCTGATCGGTGCAACCACCGAAAACCCGTTCTTTGAAGTGAACTCGCCGCTGATATCGCGCTCCACCCTCTTCCGCCTGCATCCGCTCCAGCCGTCCGACCTGGAAGCGCTCGTCGACCGGGCGCTCGGCGATCATGAGCGGGGGCTGGGCCAAATGGGGCTGGCAATCGGGGAATCAGCCCGCGCCGAGCTGGCCGGGAGGACCGGCGGAGACGCCCGACTCACCCTCAATGCCCTGGAGATGGCGGCGGCGCTGGCCGCCGGCCGCGACAGCCGGGTCATCGAAGAGTCCGACGTCGAGGAGGCGCTGCAACGGCGGATCATCAGATACGACAAGACCGGTGACCAGCACTACGACGTCATCTCAGCCTTCATCAAGAGCCTGCGCGGGTCCGACCCCGACGCCGCCCTGTTCTGGCTCCACCTCATGCTCGAGGCCGGGGAAGACCCTGAATTCATCGCCCGCCGGATGATCGTCTTCGCCTCCGAAGATGTCGGTCTGGCCGATCCCGCGGCTCTACAGGTGGCCGTGGCCGCCGCCGCGGCCCTCTCTTACGTGGGGCTACCGGAGGCGTCCTACAACCTCACCCAGGCCTGCCTTCATCTCGCCACGGCCCCCAAGTCGAACTCGGTGGCGAAAGCGATCGCCGCGGCTCGGGAGGCCGTCGAGACAGCCGACTCACCGATGGTTCCACAGCATCTGCGATCCAGTGGCGGGAAGGGCTACGAATACCCCCACGACCATGCTGGGCACGTGACCCGGCAGCGTTACTGGCCCGACGGGGATGATCCCCGCATCCTGTATCACCCCGGGGAACTGGGCTACGAAGCCCGAGTGAAAGAGCGGCAAGGCACAGCCGACGAGATTCTCGGCAAGAAACGATGAGGATCGGGTTTCCGGCACTGCTGCTCATGGTGGCGTGTTCCGCGGCGGCGCCCCCGTCTACCACCCCTTCCACCACTTCGGG
>DATHSX010000164.1:0-9782 GCA_035463935.1 Acidimicrobiia bacterium
TGTACCACGCCCACCACCACGCTCAGATGCAGGTCCCCAACGGGCTCTTCGGGACCTTCATCATCGGCGACGCTCCGCTGCCGAGCGGCCAAACCATTGGCGGCCGCCAGATTCCCGCCAACCTGACCCTCGCCACCGAGATCCCGATGGTGGTCAACGATGCCGGGGTGATCGGCTTCTCGCTGAACGGGAAGTCCTTTCCGGCCACCGAGCCTCTGGTCCTGCAGCTAGGCGACTGGTTCGTCGTCCATTACTACAACGAGGGACTGCAGATCCACCCGATGCATCTGCACGGTTTCCCCCAGCTGGTCTTCTCCAAAGACGGCTTTCCCCTCGACCAGCCCTACTGGGCGGACACGGTCAGCGTGGCCCCCGGGGAGCGCTACTCGGTGCTCGTGCACGCCGAGCAGGTCGGCGCCTGGGTCTGGCACTGCCACATCCTCAACCACGTCGAGCGGGAGGAAGGCATGTTTGGAATGGTGACAGCCGTGATAGTCGAACCGTGAGCTCGAAGTGCTCGTCTACTACTTCGGCTATATCAAGGGCTCGGTCCAGCAGGTGGCTGCCGCTCTCAACGACTCGGTGGGGGAGATGTCGGTGTGGGCCCGTATCGCCTATCGGGAAGGGGAGGAGTTGCGGACCCGGATCGGGGCGGGATCGGGGGTGCCGGCCAAGGCCATCGAGATCGACGTCGGCCAGCCGCTGTATCGGGCCGGAACGGTCATGGTGCCGATCTCCTGGAGGGCAACCGGGGTGGGGGCCCTGTTCCCGGTGATGAACGCCGACCTCGTGCTCGAGCCGATGGGCGAGAACCTCGTCCAGGTCGTGCTGCGAGGGTCGTATCAGCCCCCACTGGGCGGGGTTGGCCGACTCCTGGATCGGGCCCTCCTCCACCGTCTCGCCCAGGCGAGCGCCAAGAGCTTCCTCGATCAGCTCTGTGTGGCGATCGAGGCGACCATCGAAGAGTCACCGCTGGCGGCATCGCCCGCCGAACTGTGGCCCGATCAAGGGGTACCGCTGGGCGCGGCCACGATGGACGAGGGAGGGCCCGGGCCGATCGATTCACACGGGCAGGATGGCGCGGACGGTGGTGCCCGCACCGATGCGGCTCCGGATGGTGGTTTCGCCTCCGGCCTTCTCGGCCCGCTGCCGCAGGTTGGAGATACCTAAACCCTGCCCGGCCGTCGCTGGATCGAAGCCCTTGCCGTGGTCAGTGACGGTCAGGATCAGGACTCCGGTTCCGCCTTCGGCGCTGACTTCCACCGAGCTGCTGTCCGAGTGACGGAGAGCGTTGCTGGTGGCCTCCCTGATGATCTGGGTAGCGTCGTCGATCACGTCGGCGGAGACGCCCTTGAGCTGGTCGCTGATATTGATCCGCACTTCCACCCCGTAGGGATCGGCCAGCTGATGGACCAGACGGGAAATCTCGCGCTTCAGGTCGCGGTCCTGCCAGCTAGGCGGCTTCAGGTCGAATATGAAGCGGCGCAGGCCTGCGATCGCCTCGTCGAGGCGCTCCACCGCCTCCTCGATGTCGCGCCGATCGCGGTCGTCATCCAGCCTCACCGTCATCCCCTGCAACACCAGACCGACCGCGAACAGGTCCTGGATGATGGCGTCGTGCAGGTCGCGGGCGATCCGCTCCCGGTCATCCACCACCGCCAGCCGGCGCAGCCGCTGTTGGAGTCGCAGATGAGACACCGCTGAACCGGCGATGGCGGCGAGCGCCTCTACCAGCTGTTCATCCTCCGCAGTGAAGCCTCCGTGCTTCTCGGTCAAATAGAGGTTCCCGAAGACCCGGTTACCCACCCGGACTGGCACCCCCAGAAAGGTGTCCATCGGAGGATGATGAGGAGGGAATCCGCTCGAGTCGGGGTGTTCCTTGATGTGATCGAGACGGATGGTCTTGCCGGTCTCAATGAGCGTGCCCAGCACTCCCCGTCCCACCGGCGGCGGCCCGATGGCTTCGACCACCTCGGGCTCCAATCCGGTGTGGATGAACTCGACCAGAGTGCCATGCTCGCCGAGGACACCAAGAGCGGCGTAGCGGGCTCCCACGGTGTCGCGCGCGGTCTGGACGGTCGCTGCCAGCAACTCGGTCAGATCGGAGGTGGCAGTGACGGCGGCGGCTCCTTCCACCAGGGCCGCCACCCGCTGGGGGGAAACCTCGGACATCACCTTCACCCACCCCCCCACCGCATCCGCGGCGTGGGCGGCGAGGGTCACCGGCCCCGATTGCCCGGCCGGCCGAGTTCGGGCGGGTTCGCCGGAGTCGGTCACTCGATCAAGGCTACTCAAGGGCTCGAGCCAGCCGCCAGTAACGTTTAGGTCGTGAGTAAGCCATGAGGGTCCTGCTGGTGGACGATCACGAGATCGTGCGGCGCGGCCTTCGTGCCCTGCTGGAGGCCGAAGCCGATATCGAGGTCGTGGGCGAGGCCGGCACGATGGCCGAAGCGGTCCGGCGGGTCGGCTTTGACTCGCCCGAGGTGGTGATCCTCGATGTTCGCCTGCCCGACGGCTCGGGAGTGGAAGCCTGTCGTGAGATCCGCTCGTCCTTCCCTGACGTGCGGGTTTTGATGCTGACGTCTTTCGCCGACGAGGAGGCGCTCATGTCGGCGATCATGGCCGGGGCGTCCGGCTACCTGCTCAAGCGGATCGACAGCCAGACGTTGATCTCGAGCCTGCGCCGGGTGGCCGGCGGCGAGTCCCTGCTCGACGAGGAAATGGTCGGAAAGCTGTTTCACCGTCTGCGCGGCGGGCCCGGGGACGATCCGCTGCTGGGGCGGCTCTCCGATCAGGAGCGGCGCATCCTGGACCTGATCACCGAGGGAAAGACCAACCGCCAAATCGCCGAGGAGATGTTCTTGTCGGAGAAGACCGTGAAGAACTACGTGTCGAATCTGCTCACCAAGCTGGGCATGAGCCGGCGCAGCGAGGCCGCCGCCTACGCCGCCCGGACCCTGGGGGCCCGGGCCGATCCGGAACGCGAGTCCTGGGAGGGAGACAGCCCGACCATCCAGATGCCGCCCGAACCAGGCTCCCGCCCGCCGCGCCGGTGAACCAGCCAACGAGGAAGGTGGTGAGGGTGTATCTGACCCTCACCCTGCTGTCCAATCTGTCCTTCTCGATGATCTGGGGTATCAACACCCTGTTCCTCCTTGACGCCGGGCTAAGCAACGCCGCGGCGTTCACCGCCAACGCCCTGTACTCGGCCGGGCAGTTCGTGTTCGAGGTCCCCACCGGTGTGGTGGCGGATACCAGGGGAAGACGGGCGTCGTTTCTCTGGGGCTCGGCCACCCTGATCGCCGCCACGCTGCTCTACCTTCTGATGTGGCAGCTCCGCGCGTCCTTGTGGGGGTGGGGGCTGGCCTCGATCCTCCTCGGCCTCGGCTTTACCTTCTTTTCGGGAGCCACCGAGGCCTGGCTGGTGGACGCGCTCCATCACACCGGCTTCGATGGAGCCCTCGAGTCGGTGTTCTCCCGGGGTCAGATCGTGTCCGGGGGAGCCATGCTGGCGGGATCGGTAGCCGGCGGGTTCATCGCCGAAGCCACCAACCTGGGGGTTCCCTATCTCATCCGGGCCGCGCTCCTGGTGGTGGCGTTCGCGTTCGCTTTTCGGATGATGCAGGACCTCGGGTTCACGCCGGGACGGAGCGGCGATGTCTGGCAGGAGGTCAAAAACGTGGTGGCGGGAGCGGTCGAGAGCGGCTGGGGAAGCCCGCCCGTCAGGTGGCTGATGCTGTCGGCGCCGTTTCTCAGCGGGATCGGGTTTTACGCGTTCTATGCCGCCCAGCCCTATCTGCTCCAGTTGTATGGCGACGAGTCGGCCTTTGGAGTGGCCGGGCTGATGGCTGCCCTCTACGCCCTCGCCCAAATCGGGGGAGGGGCGATCGTCCCCAAGGTTCGGCGCTGGTTTCCTCGGCGTACCTGGTACCTGATAACGATGGCGGCCCTGAGCACCGTCGCCATCGCCATCCTTGGCCTCACCCGCAACTTCTGGGTGGCGTTGATATTCGTCTCGGCCTGGGCGGTCTTCTACACCATGAGCACCCCGGTCCGCCAAGCCTTCATCAACGGCTGCATTCCTTCCGAGCGACGGGCGACGGTCCTCTCCCTCGACAACCTCATGAGCGCCGGCGGCAGCGCACTGGCTCAGCCCGGGCTGGGGCGAGTTGCCGACGCCTCCGGTTACCCCGCGTCGTATCTGCTGAGCGCCGGTGTGCAGACGCTGGCCCTGCCGTTTCTTTGGCTGGCCAGGCGGGAGAACTCGCCCGGTGATGTGGTCGATCAGGACGCGTGAGCGCGTCGCCTCACGACCAGCGCTCTACCGATGACCCCGGCCAGCAACAGGAGACCTCCGACGATCACGTTGGCGACGGGCAGTGACATGGCCAGAGCGACACATCCCACCAGGCCAACCGCCGACAGTCCCCGGGGCCACCGTCTCTCCGCCGGTGCCAGCCGCCAGGCGGCGACGTTGGCGACGGCGTAATACGCCAGGACCAGGAACGAGCTGAAGCCGACCGCATTTGCCAGGTCGGTGAGTAGCAGGACTGCAACGACCAGCGCCGTTACCCCGATTTCCGCCCGCCCGGGGGTCCGGAACCGGGGATGGACCCCGGCCAGCGGCCGGGGCAGGTCGCGGTTGGCCGCCATGGCAAAAACCGTGCGGCTCACGCCGGCCAGGAGTGTCAGGAGCGAACTGACCCCCGCAATCACCGCCCCCAGCCGCACCGCCGTGGCGGCGCCGGGCCATGGTCCGGCGGCGGCCACATCCGCCAGCGGGGCGGTGGAGGCAGCCAGCGCAACGGGCCCGAGCGTCGCCAGGGTGGTGGCGGCGACGACCGTGTAGAGCAGGAGGGTTATGAGAAGGGCGACATCGATCGCTCGGGGAATGGTCCGGGCGGGGTCTCGCACCTCTTCGCCCAGCGTGCCGATCCGGGCATAACCGGCGAAGGCAAAGAACATGAGGGCGGCTGCTTCCAGGATCCGGGCCGGCGGTTCGGCCGATGGGGGCCAGGCGCCCGGGTCAAAGCCGGCGCTCAGCCAACCGCTCACCACCGATAGCGCCAGCGTGGTGATGGTCAACGTGACCAGAGTCCGCACCACGACGGCCGTCTTCTCCACTCCCCGGTAATTGATCGCCGCCAGGGCCAGGACCGCTCCCACTGCCCAAAGCCGGGCCCGGGCCGGGTCCAGGTACCTGCCGATGGTGAGGGCGATCGCCGCACAACTGGCGGTCTTGCCGAGCACGAAACCCCACCCGGCGGCAAATCCCCAGAGATGGCCGAGCCGTTCCCGCCCGTAGATATAGGTTCCTCCAGCCGAGGGGTGCACCGCCGCCAGTTGGGCCGAGCTGGTCGCATTGCAGAAGGCGACGAGGGCCGACACCCCGAGCGCAGCCAGCAACCCCGTCCCCACCACCCGTGCCGCCAGCCCGAATACGACGAAGACCCCGGCGCCCAGCATCGAGCCGAGACCGATCACCACCGCGTCAAGAGTCCCCAGACGGCGGGCGAGACGGGATGGAGGAGTCGTGATCAGTTGGCTCCCTCAGCACCGCCCGCGTGCCGGCGCCGGGACACGTCGATGACGGCCCCGGTCATCCGAGCCTCCTCAGCCAGAAAGGCCAGCAGATGGCTCTCGAGTGAGTCGGCCGCTGAGGTGGCGGGGGGAGTGCCGTGCTCGATCGTGGAGATGAACGCTTCCAGGATGCCCGCATCTCCGCCGCCATGGCCCCCGGTGGGAGCCGGAATCGGGATGGTTTCGATCGCACCGGTCACATGGTCGATCACTTCTATCGACTGGTTCCGGCCGAAACGCCCCCGCAACGTGGCTCGGGTGCCGTCGTAGCGCATGGTCCGGTTCTCTTCATGGGAATGACCGTGCATCACCAGGGCGACCGATGTCCCCGTCGCCAACTCCATCGCCACGATCTGGTGATCGACCACATCGGACCCTGCCCGATAAACACATCGCCCATAAGGCCCTTGTTCCAGGGCCCGCTGCCTTCCCACCGGGGAGAGGTCGTCCGTGATGACGTGGACCGGCCATCCGGTGATAGCAGGGTCGAGATAGAGGCGGCGGGCATCGTATGGGCAGCCAGTGACCGGGCACGGATCGGTGCATCGATCGGTCGCCCCCGACGGCGCCCGCTCGGGCCGGAATTCGAAGAGCGACCCCACCGACCAGAGCTTGCGGACCGGGGCGGCGAGGTTCCAGTGGAGAATGTCGAAGTCGTGGCTGCACTTGGCCACGATCATCGGAGTGGCCGCTTCCGCCCTGGCCCAGTTGCCCCGAACGTAGGAGTGGGCCATGTGCCAGGAACGAACGTTCTCGCGATGTTCCACCGTCACGACGTCGCCCAGCCGCCCGCTCGTCACTATCCGGTGCAGAACCTGAAAGAAAGGGGTGAAGCGAAGGACGTGGCCGATGTGGAGACTGCCACTGGAGGCAGTGGCGGCGGTCACCAGGTCAAAACAATCGGACAGAGTGGCCGCCATCGGCTTCTCGGAAAGAACGTGATAGCCCCGTTGCAGGGCGGCCTTTACGTGTTCATGATGATTGCGGTCGGGCGAGGCCACCACGCAGGCCGAAGCCATCCGGGGCCTCGTCAGCAACTTCGCGGGGACCTCGAATCGCCGGTCGACCCCAATCCCGTGGGTATTGCCGAACCGCTCTAGACGATCCGCCCGCGGATCGGCCACCGCCACGAAACGGAGCCGGTCCGGGTGGTCGCGCGCCCACCTCCCGTAGACGTGATGCCCGCGTTGTCCGGCTCCTATGAGAATCGCGTCGACGGTCATCAGCGATTCTCCAGATCGGCGAGGGCCTCGTCGTAGGCGGTGGTTCCGGCGTAGAAGGCATGGCCTTGCACCCGGGGGAGCGGGTCCCCCGGCTCTCGTCGATCGGTCTCCGGATCCCGGCAGGTGCGATCCACCCCCTCGCTTCCCACCGGTCCACCGATGGGATCGGTCGGTCGGAAGAGGTTGAGCCACCGGCCCTCCAGCCGCGCCCTGATCTGCTCGACCAGAGGGGTTCCGAAGTATGCCGGGAAGAAGCGGCCGTAGAGCCGGCGTAGCGGACTGCCGTGGGTGAGAAGCCGGAGGCTGCCCCTGATCCCGGCGGGGAGACGGGCCACGGAGGCTGCCGCGAGGATCGAGCCCTGGGAGTGGGCCGACAACGTGACCGCGGCACCCTCGTTTACGAGGCGCGCCAGTCGCACCCCCAATTCGGGGACCGCCCGAGCCGAGTAGGGAGGAGGTGCCAATGGGTGATACCAGCGGGGCCAGAAGGTGACGATGTCCCAGATGATTCCCACTCTCCGGCGGGTGCCGGGGTTGCGAAACGACCGGTATATCACGGCCAGCGCCACCAGGGGGAGGACGCTGCTCACCCAGGTGGCGGCGGGTATCAGGCTCCGCCAGCCGGCCGGCACCAAACCGATTGGACCCAGGGGGGAGCCCGTTCCAAAGGTACGAATCCAATAAAACCCGATCGACCCCCCGACCACCATCGACAGCAGAACGGTCAACAAAGCTTCGGAGTCGTCGACCAGTTCGGAAACCGCCTCGGCCCGGGCAATGCGGCCGAGCCAGGATCGCCGTTCCCGTTGGACGGCAGGGTCCCCGTATCGAGCGTTGATCGTCGCCAGGTTGGCGACCGAGCTTCCCCGCCCGCGCAGCCAGAGCAGGGCGAGAAGAGCAGCGATGGCAGCCGCGGCGACGGCGGCCAGGGCGGCCAGGGAGAACCAGTCATAGGCAGGCGAGTAGACGATCTGGGGCTGGTCGGCGGTCATCACCCGATTTCCGAGCCAGTCGGCCAGACGGACATGCGACCCTGCCAGGAAACTGCCCATCGCGAATACCCCTACCGAAGTCGTCGCGACCGGAGGAATCATCCGGTGCCCGGCGAGCGTGAACATCAGGACCACGGCCAGGATCAGGGACACCAGTCCCGTCATCAGAACGGCCCGGCTGTAGCCGGGGAGGGCGGCGGCGATGGTCGGGCCGGGGATGCTTCGGATCAGGTTCACGGCCATCACGAGGCCCACCAGCCACCACCCGAGGCCGGCCAGCCACCGGACGGGGCCCCGGGCCGCCAGCATCACCGAGATCGTTGCCGTCCCCCCGACGACCGCCGAAGCGATCATCAGTGCCAGGTTGACGCGATCGTCGATGCCTGCGGCGGCAAGCAGCTGCCAGCAGGCATAAGCGCTCGCGCCGGCCAGGGCGGCGGCCGCCGCGGAGATGTGGGCCGCCAGCAACCGCTCCCCAAACCGGGATGAGTGCCAGAAGACCGGCTCTCCGAGTCCCGCGCCGGCCGGATCCGCTCCTGTTCGGTCGGGCTCCTCGACCGGTTCCATCGAGAATGCGTCTTCGTACCGGGTCCGGGTAAAAGTGGTGGCTCGCCTCAAAGCAAAGATCAGAAGCGCCGGGGCGGTCACGGCCAACGCCACCCGGCGGGTGGGGTGATACTGGAGAAAAGGGTGCTCGAAGAACGTGAGCCACCAATGCCGGCCCGTGCAGGTCGGGTCGCCGCCGCACTGAAAGGCGAGGAGATCCAGGGCCAAGCCCCCCGCCCACAGGACGAAGAGGACGGTCACCGACAACGCCAGGGCCCTGAGCAGTATCCGGGCGAATCTCACCCGGGCGGTTTCGCCTCGTTCGAGCATAAAGCCGGCGGCATTGGCCAGGGCAAACGGAAGGACGAGAAGCCACAGGGCCCGGCTGCCCGACCGGCTCGTTATTCCTCCCCAGGAGTAGGCCTCCAGCGCCCGGCGCTCGGGAGGTCCATCGGTTCTAGACGACCGATAGAACCCGGCAGTATCGTCCCCGGCCACCTGCACCGGGTGGGGATGCCCGAGCAGGATCTCAGGAGCCGCCCCTCCCACCCCGTGTATTCGCAGTTCGACCGGCGCCGAAAGCGGACGGGAGCGATCCTGCTGCTGGGATTCCACCGAGCGCATTGGCTGAGGCTATCCGAGGTCGGCGAGGCCTGACCCGGGCGGCAAGATCCTGTCGCGAGGGGCCCCGCCAGGTACCCTCGGCGCGTGCCCCGGGTTCAGCTCTTCCCGACCTGTCTGGTCGAGGGGTTCTTTCCCGAAGCGGCGCAGGCGACCCGGGCGGTCTTGGAGCGGGCAGGTTGCGAGGTGGATGTCCCTCCGAAGTCCACCTGCTGTGGCCAGCCTGCCTTCAACACCGGGCTGACCGACGAGGCCCGGGTCCTGGCCCGCAAGCTGGTGACCGAACTCGCCGGTAGCACTGATCCGGTGGTAGTCCCCTCCGGTTCCTGCGCCGACATGCTCACCCACCACCTTCCCGGCCTCCTCGCCGATAGCCCCGACCTGGCCGAGGCGGCAGTGGCAGTCGCGGGTCGGATTCGGGAGCTGACGGCCTTCCTGGTGGACGATCTGGGCCAGGTAGAGCTCGGGGCCAGCTTTGCGCATCGGGTGGCCTACCACCCTTCCTGTCACGGCTTGCGCAACCTCGGGCTGGGCCCGCAGGCCCTCGCCCTTCTCGCCCGCGTCGACGGGTTGCAGCTAGTCGAGTTCGAGCGGGCCGAAGAGTGTTGTGGATTTGGCGGGCTCTTCTCCGTTGAGTTGCCGGAGGTCTCAGCCGCCATCATGGCCTCCAAGCTGGATCACATCGAACACTCCGCCCCTGAGGTCGTGGTGGGAGGCGACGTGGCCTGCCTACTCCATCTGGGCGGCGGCCTCCACCGCCGGGGCAGCACCATCCAGGTACTCCACATCAGCCAGATCCTGGCCGGCGATCGGTGAAGAG